>NZ_JBJGYX010000065.1:0-29377 GCF_054050195.1 Geodermatophilus sp. SYSU D00710 | reverse complement strand
CCCCCCCCCCCCCCCCCCCCCCCCCCCCCCCCCCCCCCCCCCCCCCCCCCCCCCCCCCCCCCCCCCCCCCCCCCCCCCCCCCCCCCCCCCCCCCCCCCCCCCCCCCCCCCCCACGGCGGGGTCGTCCTGCTGAGCGACGAGGAGGACCCGTGGCTGCGGTGGCGCTTCACCGACGTCGGCCCGGACTCCTTCACCTGGTCGGCCGAGACGTCCCGCGACCGCGGGAGCACGTGGGTGCACGACGAGCTGATGACGGCCGAGCGCACGGCCTGAACAGCGACGGAGGGCCGGTCCAGCTGCTGCTGGACCGGCCCTCCGGGTGTCTGAGGGGGTGCTAGACCCCGGCCGCGACCGCGGCGGGCTCCGCGGCGATCAGCCGTGCCCGCTCCTCCTCGCTCATGCCGCCCCACACGCCGTAGGGCTCGCGGACGCTGAGCGCGTGCTTGAGGCAGGCCTCGACGACCGGGCACTTGCCGCAGACGGCCTTCGCGGCGGCCTGGCGACGGGCCCGCGCGGGGCCGCGCTCGCCGTCCGGGTGGAAGAACAGGGCCGTGCTCTCTCCACGGCAGGCGCCGTGCAGCTGCCAGTCCCAGACCTCGGCCACGGGTGTCGGCAGTCGGCGGATGTCGGCCATCTCGTCCTCCTCGGCTCAGTGCGAGCCGGAGGGGGCGGTCCGGCTGCACGTGGGCCGGTGCCCGAGGGTCGGTGGGGCCAAACACATCGGGATCGAGCATTTTCCCGGCCTCCGTCTCCCCCCGCAGGGTGAGCACGGCTGTCGCCGCTCCCGGCCCACGGTCAAGGTGACTGCAGGCCCTGCCGTTACGCGGGTCGAGTGACCCGGGCGCCCCGCCCGGTCGGGGGAGACGAGGAGCAACGCGTGATCGACGACAGGATGCGTGGACCCGGGCACGGGGCCACGACCGTGTGGGTGTACGACGAGCGCCGCCGTGTCCGCGACGACGTCGCCGCCCGCCTGGTGGCCCTGCCGTTCGTGGGCCGGGTCGAGGTCGTCGGTGACGCCGTCGCGCTGGTGCAGCGGCTGGCCACCCGCCAGCCCGACGTGCTGCTGGTCGGCACGCAGCGCGCCGTCGACACCGGCCTGACCGTGGCCACCCAGGTGCTGCGGACCCACCCCGGCGTCCCGGTGCTCGTGCTCGGCGCGCCCGACGACGCCGAGACGGTGCGTGCCGCGGTCGCCGTCGGGGCGCGGGGCTACCTGCGCTGGGACGCCAGCGCCCTGGAGATGGGCCTGGGCCTGTCCCGGGTGGGGCTGCGCGCCGACGGCCGGCCGCCGCAGCCGGTGGGCGCCCCGGTGCCGCTGGCCTCGGTCGGCGCGCCCGCCCCGGCGTGGGCCACGCCGCTCAACGGCGCCGGCCCGCGCGCGGTGAGCTCGACGGTCCGGGAGGCCGCGCCCGCGGTCACGCTGTCGATGCGCGAGATGCAGGTCCTCACCGGCATGAGCCAGGGCAAGAGCAACGCCCAGATCGGCCGCGAGCTCTACCTGTCCGAGGACACGATCAAGACCCACGCCCGCCGGCTGTTCCGCAAGCTCGGCGCCAAGGACCGCGCCGAGGCGGTGGCCACCGGCTTCCGCCGGGGCATGATGAGCTGACGCACGACGAGCACGCGCCGAGGGGCCCCTCCGACCGCCGGAGGGGCCCCTCGGTGCGTTCTCACCCGGTCTCAGTCGCCGCGGGCGTGCCGGCCGCCGGGGGAGTCGCCGGGCTCCTCGCGCTCGGCCACCGCGGCCACCCCGTCGGCGTAGCCGCTGGCGTAGTCCCAGCTGACGTAGTCGTCGGGATCGGGGTCGAAGGGCGGCTCGTGCCGGCCGGTCTGCCCCTCCTCCAACAGCTGGCGCAGGTTGGCCTGCATCAGCGCCCAGTCGACGTGGTGCTCCTCGTCGCAGTCGGGGCAGTCGACGACGATGCCCTTGATGCCGGTCGGTTCGAGCAGGGTCCGGAACACCTCGAGCTCGGCCAGGTCGTCGAGGACGCCGGCCCGCTCCTCCATGGTCAACGGCGGCGGGTCCGACGGCGTGCGGCCGGAGTCCGGGGCGTCGTCGAAGGGGCTCACGGTGCCTCCTCCCTCGTGCTGGCGGCGCTGTGGCTCACGCACGGTCGCGCGGGGCTCGCGCGCCCGGAGGACACGGTAGCCGCCCCCGGCGGCGGTTCCCACGCCGAGCACCTCCGGCGGCGTCCCGGCGCCCGAGCGGCCCGGCCTACGATCGGGGAGGTCCCCGTGCGCCCGGCCGGGGCCGAGCCGACGGAGAGGGTGGCGGCCACCATGCAGCCCGACGACCACGCAGCTGATGGGTACCGCCCCGAGGTGCCGGCGGCCTTCGCCCCGCTCGGACTGACCTACGACGACGTCCTGCTCATCCCCGGTGAGTCCGACGTCGTCCCGGCCGAGGTGGACACCAGCAGCCGGGTGACCCGCGGGATCCGGCTGGCCGTGCCGCTGCTGTCCAGCGCGATGGACACGGTCACCGAGGCCCGGATGGCGATCGCCATGGCCCGCGTCGGCGGCATGGGCGTGCTGCACCGCAACCTCGCCGCCGAGGAGCAGGCCGGCCAGGTCGACCTGGTGAAGCGGTCCGAGGCCGGCATGGTGACCAACCCGGTGACCTGCTCGCCGGACAACACCCTCGCCGAGGTCGACGCGCTGTCGGCCCGCTACCGGATCTCCGGCGCCCCGGTGGTCGACGACGCCGGCGTCCTGGTCGGCATCGTCACCAACCGCGACATGCGCTTCGAGACCGACCAGCACCGGCTCGTGCGCGACGTCATGACGCCGATGCCCCTGGTCACCGCCCCGGTCGGCGTCGATGCCGACACCGCCCTGCGGCTGCTGTCCCGGCACAAGATCGAGAAGCTGCCGATCGTCGACGACGCCGGGCGGCTGCGCGGCCTGATCACGGTCAAGGACTTCGTCAAGCGCGACCAGTACCCGAACTCCACCAAGGACGCCGACGGCCGGCTGGTCGTGGGCGCCGCGCTCGGCGTCGGCGAGGACGCCTACGAGCGGGCCGGCCTGCTGGTCGACGCAGGGGTCGACGTGCTCGTCGTCGACACCGCCCACGGCCACCAGCGCGCCGTGCTCGACATGGTCGCCCGCGTGCAGAAGGACTTCGGCGGCGACGGCGGCGTGCAGGTCGTCGGCGGGAACGTCGCCACCCGGGCCGGTGCGCAGGCGCTGGTCGACGCCGGCGCCGACGCGGTCAAGGTCGGTGTCGGCCCCGGGTCGATCTGCACCACCCGCGTGGTCGCCGGTGTCGGCGTCCCGCAGCTGACCGCCGTCCACGAGGCCGCCCAGGCGTGCAAGCCGGCCGGTGTGCCGGTCATCGCCGACGGCGGGCTGCAGTACTCCGGCGATATCGCCAAGGCGCTGGTCGCCGGCGCCGACACGGTGATGATCGGCGGGCTGTTCGCCGGGGTCGAGGAGGCTCCCGGCGAGCTGGTGTTCATGAACGGCAAGCAGTTCAAGACCTACCGCGGCATGGGCTCGCTGGGCGCGATGCAGAAGCGCGGCAACCAGTCGTTCAGCCGCGACCGCTACTTCGCCGACGACGTCCTCTCCGACGACAAGCTCGTCCCCGAGGGCATCGAGGGGCAGGTGCCCTACCGCGGGCTGCTCGCCACCGTGGCCCACCAGCTCGTCGGCGGGCTGCGCGCGTCGATGGGCTACGCCGGCGCGGCCACCGTCGCCGAGCTGCAGGAGCGCGGCCGGCTGATCCGCATCACCGCGGCCGGCCTGACCGAGAGTCACCCGCACGACATCCAGATGACCGTCGAGGCGCCGAACTACCGGGGGCGGTGAGCATGCCCCCCCGCGACACCGTCGAGATCGGCCTCAACCGTTTCGCCCGGCGGGCCTACGACCTCGACGAGGTCTCGATCGTCCCGTCCCGCCGCACCCGTGACGTCGACGACGTCTCCACGGCCTGGCAGATCGACGCCTTCCGCTTCGACATCCCGCTGGTCACCAGCCCCAGCGACGCCGTCGTCAGCCCGGCCACGGCGATCGCCGTCGGGCAGGCCGGCGGCCTCGGGGTGCTCAACGCCGAGGGGCTGTGGACCCGCTACGACGACCCGCTGCCGGTCTACCGGCAGCTGCGCGACGCCGCCGCCGAGGCGCCGCCGCCGGTGTCGCTGCTGCAGCAGGTCTACTCCGAGCCGGTCAAGCCGGACCTGATCAGCGCCCGGATCAAGGAGATGCGCGACGCCGGGGTGACCACGGCGGTGCGCGTCTCGCCCCAGCACACCGAGCAGCTCGCCCCCACCGTGCTCGCCGCGGGGGTCGACCTGCTGGTCATCCAGGGCACGATCGTCTCCGCCGAGCACGTGACCACCCAGGGAGCCGCGCTCAACCTCAAGTCCTTCATCGCCGACCTCGACGTCCCGGTCATCGTCGGCGGGGCGGCCAACTACACGACGGCGCTGCACCTGATGCGCACCGGCGCGGCCGGCGTCATCGTCGGTGTGGGCGCCGACAGCTTCTCCACCGGCGACGCCGTCATGGGCATCCGGGTGCCGCTGGCCAGCGCGATCGCCGACGCCGCGGCCGCCCGCCGCGACTACCTCGACGAGACCGGCGGCCGGTACGTGCACGTCATCGCCAACGGCCGGATCGAGACCAGCGGCGCGATCGCCCGGGCCCTGGCCTGCGGCGCGGACGCCGTGCAGCTCGGCGAGCCGCTGCGCGCGGCGCGGGAGGCCCCGGCCGCGGGCGTGTGGTGGGACTCGGTGGCCGCCCATCCGCGGCTGCCCCGGGGCGGGACGTCCGCGCCGGTCCCGGCCGCGGGCTCGCTGCAGCAGCTGCTCCTCGGCCCGGCAGAGACCTCCGACGGCCGCACCAACCTCTTCGGGGCGCTGCGCCGCACGATGGCCAAGACCGGCTACCGCGACCTCAAGGAGTTCCAGCGGGTGGACCTGGTGATCGGCGGTCGGCCGGACTGATGGACTTCCCGACCGTCCTCGTCGTCGACTTCGGCGCGCAGTACGCCCAGCTGATCGCGCGGCGCATCCGCGAGGCCGGCGTGTACTCGGAGATCGTCCCGTCCTCGGTCCCCGTCAAGGAGATCCTGGAGCGGGAGCCTGCGGCGATCGTGCTCTCCGGCGGGCCCTCCAGCGTGTACGCCGAGGGTGCGCCGCAGATCGAGCCCGCTCTGTTCGAGGGCGGGGTCCCGGCGTTCGGCATCTGCTACGGGTTCCAGGCGATGGCGCAGTCCCTCGGCGGGACCGTCGCGCACACCGGCGACCGGGAGTACGGCCGCACGCCGCTGACGGTCACCACCGGCGGCCGGCTGTTCGGCGACCTGCCGGTCGAGCAGCCGGTGTGGATGAGCCACGGCGACGCCGTCAGCACCCCGCCACCGGGCTTCACCGTCACTGCCACCTCCACCGGCGCGCCGGTGGCCGCCTTCGAGGACGTCGACCGGCGGCTGGCCGGCGTCCAGTTCCACCCCGAGGTGCGGCACACCGTGCACGGGCAGACGGTGCTCGAGCACTTCCTGTTCGACATCGCCGGCCTCGAGCCGACCTGGACGACGGCGAACGTCGTCGAGGAGCAGGTCGAGCGGATCCGCGAGCAGGTCGGCGAGGGCCGGGCGCTGTGCGCGCTGTCGGGCGGTGTCGACTCCGCGGTCGCCGCGGCGCTCGTCCAGCGGGCCATCGGCGACCGGCTCACCTGCGTGTACGTCGACCACGGGCTGATGCGCGAGGGCGAGACCGAGCAGATCGAACGCGACTTCGTGGCCGCGACCGGGGTGGACCTGCGGGTCGTCGACGCCCGCGAGCAGTTCCTCGCCGCACTCGCCGGCACCAGCGACCCCGAGGAGAAGCGCAAGACCATCGGCCGGGAGTTCATCCGCGTCTTCGAGCAGGCCGCCCTCGACGTCGTCGGTGACGCGAAGGAGCACGGGGAGAGCGTGGACTTCCTCGTGCAGGGGACGCTCTACCCCGACGTCGTCGAGTCCGGCGGTGGCACCGGGACGGCGAACATCAAGAGCCACCACAACGTCGGCGGGCTGCCCGAGGACCTCCAGTTCACCCTGGTCGAGCCGCTGCGGACGCTGTTCAAGGACGAGGTCCGTGCCGTCGGCGCCGAGCTCGGCCTGCCCGAGGCCATGGTGTGGCGCCAGCCGTTCCCCGGCCCGGGCCTGGGCATCCGCATCGTCGGCGAGGTGACCCAGGAGCGGCTCGACGTCCTGCGGAGGGCCGACGCGATCGTGCGCGCCGAGCTCACCGCGGCCGGCCTGGACCGCGAGATCTGGCAGTGCCCCGTGGTGCTGCTGGCCGACGTCCGCTCGGTCGGTGTCCAGGGCGACGGGCGCACCTACGGCCACCCGGTCGTGCTGCGCCCGGTGTCCAGCGAGGACGCGATGACCGCCGACTGGACCCGGCTGCCCTACGACCTGCTGGCGCGGATCTCCACGCGCATCACGAACGAGGTGCCCGAGGTCAACCGGGTCGTCCTCGACGTCACGAGCAAGCCGCCGGGCACCATCGAGTGGGAGTGACGGACGAGGGCCCGGGGAGCCGATCGCTCCCCGGGCCCTCGTCCCGTCCGCCCCCGTCCGGTCAGCGCCTGCGGCGCGCCTTCCGCAGCTCGCTCACCAGCAGGGCCACGCCGCCGCCCACCAGCAGCAGCCACAGCAGGCCGCCGTCGGCGAGGAAGCCGAGCGGCACGGTCACCCCGGCGAGGAAGACCAGCGCCAGGACGACGAAGGCGACGCCGGGCACCAGGGCCACCAGGTCGGGACGGCGCCTGCGCGGCGGCTCGGGGACCGCGAGGGCCGGCGTGTGCTGCCAGGCGTCGGCGAGCGCGCGCTCCTGCCAGGCGGTCGGGGTGGTGGGGAACTCGCTGTAGTCAGGCACGGGACACCTCCAGGTCGCCGACCCCGTGGTCGATGGTGAGGACGAGCTCGGGGTCGCCGTCGCCGTCCTCCGCGCGGAAGTAGCCGCCGTCGTCGGCGGTCTCCCCGAACAGGTCCGCCTCGCCGATGCCCTGCTCCAGGACGATCCGGACGTCGGCGTCCTCGGGAACCGTGATCTCGAGGTCACCGACGCCGTGCTCGACGCGGACCTCCTGCCCGTCGAGGTCGTCGGCGTCGACCCGGGAGAGGTCGAGCTCCATGTCGCCGGCACCGAGCTGGTAGACGTCCCGGATGGCCTCGACCGACTCGGGGTCGTACTCGCGGTTGCCGACGCCGCCCCGGCCGTCGCTCCAGGCCGACACCGACGAGGTGAACAGCAGCGCCAGCGTGAGCACCGAGCCGAGGGCGATCAGCCCGCCGCGCGGCGCCCGGCCCCGGGCGAACGCGGAGGCGACCAGCCCCAGCCCCACCACCAGCAGCGTCCCGGCGAGGAACCCACGGGGGCCGAGGTCGAGGCCGGTGTAGCGGGTGACGAGCACCATCAGCCCGACGACGATCAGCAGCCCGGCCACGGTGATCCCGGCGACGGGGGAGCGGGGCCCCGGTGGCCCGGCGGGCGTCCCGTCGGCGGCGCGGCGGGGGCCGGCCGGCATGAGCAGCCACAGCAGCAGGTAGACGGCGATGCCGGTACCGCCGGCGAGGGTGAGCGCGACGAACCCGACCCGCCACAGCAGCGGGTCCACGCCGCTGTACTCGGCCAGTCCGCCGGCGACGCCGCCGGCGACCTTGTCGGTGCGGCTCCGCCGGAGGGCCGGCCGGGGCGGGGGTGGGTCGACGAGGGGTGCCTCGGGAGGGAAGGGAGCGGTCATGGCACAGAGCGTGCCGAGCCGGGAGCCCGCGCGGCATCGGGGAAGGCCCCCATCCGACCCTGGTCCTGCCCGTCCGGGGTCTTCCCGGTACCGGGAGGTGGCCGCGCGGTGCGACGATTCCACCGTGACCAGGACCGTGCCGACCCCTGCGGGCGGGCTGACGACCGGTGCGCCCGCCGCGGCCGCTCCGCCGGCGCCGAGCCCCGGCGCGCCCCCCGCCGTCCCCGCGCCGCCCCAGCGGCCTCCGCTGGTCCGGCCCCGCTCGGGCCGGATGCTGGCCGGCGTGGCGGCGGGGACGGCGGCGCACCTGCGCGCCGACCCGCTGCTCGTCCGGGCGCTGTTCGTCGCGCTCGCGGTGACCGGTGTCGGCCTCGTGGTCTATCCGGTGCTGTGGTTCTTCATGCCGCTGGGCGAGGTGAGCCCGGACGCGGCCGCGGAGCCCAGCCGCCGGCAGACCATCGGGATGGTGCTGCTCGGCCTCGGTGCGCTGTTCCTGGTCACCAACCTCGCCACCTGGGGCAACAGCGAGCTCATCGCCCCGCTGCTGCTGGTCGGGGGCGGTCTCGCCGTCATCTGGCGGCAGCTCGACACCGACCGCACCCTCGCCCGGCCCGGCGTCCGCTGGGTGCTGGCCGGCGGCGCGACCCTCGCCGCGCTCGGCCTGCTGCTCCTGCTGGCCACCACCGGCCAGCTCGCCGCCGCCCGCAACGGCTTCGTCGCGACGCTGGTCATCCTCGTGGGCGTCGTGCTGGCCACCGCGCCGTTCTGGCGCCGGCTGCTCGACTCCCGCGAGGAGGAGCGCACCGCCCGGATCCGCTCCGAGGAGCGGGCCGCCGTCGCCGCGCACCTGCACGACTCGGTGCTGCAGACCCTCGCGCTCATCCAGCGCAACGCCGGCGACCAGCAGGCCGTCGCCCGGCTGGCCCGCAGCCAGGAGCGCGAGCTGCGCAGCTGGCTCTACGAGCCCGCGGTCGCGGCCGGCGGCACCTGGGCGGGTCTGGTGTCGGACATGGTCGCCGAGGTCGAGGGCGACCACGCGCTCACCGTCGACCCGGTCGTCGTCGGCGACGCCCCGGTCGACGACGCCCTGGCCGCGCTGGGCGCGGCCACCCGCGAGGCGCTGCTCAACGCGGCCAAGCACGCCGGCGTGGCCTCGGCCGACCTCTACACCGAGGTGACGCAGGAGCAGGTGTCGGTGTTCGTCCGCGACCGCGGCGCCGGGTTCGACCCGGCCACGGTGCCCATCGACCGGCGCGGGCTGCGCGACTCGGTGACCGGCCGGGTGATCCGGCTCGGCGGGACGGCCGCGGTCCGCTCCGCGCCCGGCGAGGGCACCGAGGTCGAGCTCGTGCTGCCGCGCGAGGCCGCGGCGTGAGCGTGCCCACCGTCTACCTGGTCGACGACCACGCGATGGTCCGCGCCGGGGTGCGCCACGAGCTCGGCGACGCGGTCACCGTCGTCGGGGAGGCCGCCGACGCCGACGCCGCGATCGCCGGCATCCGGGCCGCCGTCCCCGACGTCGTGCTGCTCGACGTCCACCTGCCCGGCGGCGGGGGGCGCGCGGTGCTCGAGGCGCTGCGGGCCGAGCTGCCGGAGGTGCGGTGGCTGGCGCTGTCGGTGTCCGACGCCGCCGAGGACGTCATCGCGGTGATCCGGGCCGGCGCCCGCGGGTACGTCACGAAGACCATCTCCGGGCCCGAGTTGCGCGCCGCGGTGCAGCGGGTGGCCGAGGGCGACGTCGTCTTCAGCCCGCGGCTGGCCGGGTTCGTGCTGGACGCCTTCGCCGCGACCTCGCCGTCGGCCCCGCAGCCGGAGGACCCGGCCACCGACCCCGGACTCGACCTGCTCAGCGCCCGCGAGCGCGAGGTCATGCAGTTGCTGGCGCGCGGCTACACCTACCGGGAGATCGGCTCGCGCCTGTTCATCTCGGTGAAGACGGTGGAGTCGCACGCGTCGAACGTGCTGCGCAAGCTGCAGCTGTCCAACCGCAACGAGCTCACCCGCTGGGCGGCGACCAACCGGCTCCTCTGAGCCGACCGGGGGCAGCTCACCGTCCCCTGACGGTGACCCAGCGTGAGACCTCCGGCCGAGGCGTGTCCTGCGTCACACTGCGTCATCTCGCCTGGCCGGATCGCTTCCCAGCCGCCTCCCAGGATCCTCGCAGACTGCCCCCGCACCCAGTGCCGGTCGGCGACCGGCCCTGTACGGGCTGTGCTCCCGAGGCCATCCTCACCCGCGTCGAGCACCGGAACGCGTCCGTCGGTCACAGGAGCCCGGCGGACCTGACGAGGGGGAACGGGATGGCACATCCACGTACGGGGTCCGGGAGGACCGGCAGGAGAGTCGTCGCTGCGGGCGCAGGCGGGTTGCTGATGGCCCTCGCCCTGCCCGCGACCACCGCGGTCGCGGCACCGGGCGGTGGCTGGCCCCACTGGGGTGGGTGCGAGAACCGCAGCAACAACACCTACGAGAAGCTCCTCCAGTGCGTGACGCTCGAGGGCGTCACGGAGCACCTCCAGGCCTTCCAGGACATCGCCACGAAGAGCGACGACCCGGTCTACCCCGGCACCCGCGCCGCCGGAACGGAGGGCTACGCGAAGAGCGTCGAGTACGTCTCCGGCCTCCTGGAGGAGGCAGGGTACGAGGTGACGCTGGACCCGGTGGAGATCACGTTCCAGTACCCGGCCGTGCTGCGCCAGCTCACGCCGGTGGAGGCGGAGTACGAGACCGGCGCGTTCAGCGGCAGCGTCTCCGGTACGGTCGAAGGCCAGGTCATCCCGGTCGACCTCAACCTCGAGACCGGTCCCGAGGCGGTGTCGACCAGCGGCTGCGAGGCCGAGGACTTCGCCGGACTGGACTTCAGCGGTCCTGCTGACATCGCGCTCATCCAGCGCGGCACCTGCACCTTCGGCACCAAGGCGCAGAACGCCGACGTGGCCGGCGCCGAGGCGGTGATCATCTTCAACCAGGGCAACACGCCTGACCGGGTGGAGTTGTTCATCGGGGACGCCACGACCCTCGAGGACCAGGTCACTCCCGCCCAGTACGACATCCCCGTCGTGGGGGCGAGTTACGAGGACGGCGTCGCGCTGACGCAGGAAGGGTCCACCGCGTACGTCGAGGCGCTGTCGGAGACCCGTACCGACTACAACGTCGTCGCCGAGCTCGAGGGCAAGAACGAGGACAACGTCGTCATGGCCGGTGCCCACCTCGACAGCGTCATCGAGGGCCCGGGGATCAACGACAACGGCTCCGGCTCCGCCGCGCTGCTGGAGACGGCGTTGCTCATGGCCAACCTGAACCCGGGGAACACGCTGCGGTTCGCCTGGTGGGCGGCCGAGGAGCAGGGCCTCGTCGGTTCCACGGACTACGTCGAGGGCCTGTCGCAGGAGGAGCGCGACCGGATCGCGCTGTACATGAACTACGACATGGTCGGTTCGCCGAACTACGTCTTCATGGTGTACGACGCCGACGAGTCCACCTTCCCGGCGCCCGAGGGCGTGCCGATCCCCGAGGGCTCGGAGGCCATCGAGGACGTCTACGAGTCGTACTACACCCTCATCGGGGAGCCGTACGACGACACGGAGTTCTCCGGCCGGAGCGACTACGAGGCGTTCATCTTCGCCGGCATCCCGTCGAGCGGACTGTTCACCGGCGCCGAGGAGATCAAGACCGACGAGCAGGCGGAGATCTGGGGCGGCACGCCGGGCGAGCAGTTCGACCCGTGCTACCACGAGGCGTGCGACACGATCGAGAACCTCGACCCGCACGCGCTCGACGTGAACAGCGACCTGATCGCCTTCGCCATGCTGACGTTCGCCTACTCCACGGAGTCCGTGAACGGCGTGCCGGGCAAGGACGTCCCGGGCCGGCCCTTCGAGCTGCCGGAGCCCGCCGGCCCCGAGGGCACGTTCGTCGAGGAGGGGGGCGGCGGACTGGGTCACCAGCACGACGCCTGATCCTCCGGGGAGCGGGGTCGGTCCTCCGGGGCCGGCCCCGTTCCCGTGTCCGCGGTCAGGCCGTGTGGACGACGTGGAAGGCCTCGGCGAGTCGGCCCTCGGGGAGGCCGAAGCGGCGGGCGGTCTGGGTCATCCAGCCGGTGAGGAAGCCCTCGAGGTCCTCCACGTGGCCGACCTGCGAGACGTGGCTCTTGAGCGCCGCGAACTTCAGCTCGACGACGTCGGTGACGTCGACGGCGTGGTCGGCCCGCGGGCTGGCCCCCAGCCACACCTCCGACACCGTCCACGCCTCGAGCCCCTCCTCGGCGAGCAGCTCGGGGAAGGCGAACGGGTTGCGGGCGTCGGGGTAGACCGCGCGCAGCGTCGACTCGCCCACCGTCATGTGGTCGGGGTGGCTGGCGCCGATCCGCTCCCAGAAGCGCTCCGGCGAGCTGGTCAGGACCCGCTGCGGGCGGACCTGGCGGATCACCCGGGAGATGTCGCGGCGCAGGTCGAGGGTCAGCTCCAGCCGGCCGTCGGGGTAGCCGAGGAAGCGGACGTCGGTGACGCCGACGGCGGCCGCGGCGGCGCGCTGCTCCTCCTGGCGGAGCGGGCCCATCCGGTCGCGCGGCGTCTCGTCGAACCCGCCGGCGTCGCCGTCGGTGACGATGCAGTAGGTGACCTCGGTACCGGCGGCGGTCCAGGTGGCGACCGTCCCGGCGCTGCCGAAGTCGACGTCGTCGGGGTGGGCGAGCACGCACAGGACGCGCTCGACGTGCGCGGCGGGCTCCGGAGGCGGGGGCGCGGTCACCCGGCGGAGCCTAGTGAAGGACCCTCCTGCCCCCCGCCACTCGCCCGCTCGCGGCGGGCCCCTGCAGGAGGGCCGTTCCGTCACCTCACCAGACCCGCCAGCTTGTCCGGGTTGAGCACCACGAGGACCTGGTGGACCAGCCCGTCGGTCACGACCAGCGACACCGCGACGTACGGCCCGGCGTCGGTCCACGCCGCCACCCCGGGCCGGCCGTTGACCTCCGCGACGTCCAGCCGCAGGCCGGGCAGCGAGGTTCCTCCGGGGATGACCGCGGCGAGGAACCGGGCCACCTTGCCCGCCCCAGCGATCGGCCGCAGCGCCGCCCTCGTCCGGCCGCCTCCGTCGGTGACCAGCACTGCGCCGGGGGCCAGCGCGGCCAGCAGCGCGTCGACGTCGCCGCCGAGGCACGCGGCCAGGAAGCGCTCGGTGACCTCCCGGTGGGCCCGCCGGTCGGCGTCGAACCGGGGCCGTCGGGCGGCCACGTGCTCCCGGGCGCGGTGCCCGAGCTGCCGGACGGCGGCCTCCGAGCGGCCGAGCACGGCGGCCACCTCACCGGCCGGCATCCCGAACGCCTCGCGCAGGACGAACACGGCCCGCTCGGCCGGGGACAGGCTCTCCAGGACGACGAGCAGGGCCAGCGACACCTCCTCGCCGAGCACCGCCTCGTCGGCCGGGTCGCCGGCCTGCCCGGTGAGCAGCGGCTCGGGCAGCCACGGGCCGACGTAGGTCTCCCGGCGCGCGCGGGCGGAGTCCAGCCGGTCCAGCGCCAGCCGGGTCACCACCCGCACGAGGTAGGCGCGCGGGTCGCCGACGTCGTCCCGCCCGGCGGCCGACCAGCGCAGCCAGGCGTCCTGGACGACGTCCTCGGCGTCGGCGACGCTGCCCAGCATCCGGTAGGCGACGGTGAACAGCAGCCGCCGGTGCGCGGCGAAGACGGGCAGCGGGTCGGTCATGCGCGCGCCGGGAGCTCGCAGCGGTCCCGGAAGCCCTGGCTGTGCAGGCCCAGGGCGCTGTTGGTGCGGGCCCGGCTGTTCTCCACGGCGACCATCGTCGTCAGCTCGACCAGGGCGGCGTCGTCGAGGTCGCGGCGCAGCGCGGCGACCATCTCGTCGGTGACGCCCATCGGCGTGGTGCTCATGGCCTCGGCGTACTCCACCACCCGCCGCTCGAGGTCGGTGAGCACCCCGTCGTCGTCGCGCCAGGTCGGGACGGCGCGCAGCTTGGCCGGGTCCACGCCCTCCTGGCTGGTCACCCACCAGCCGAAGTCGACGCACCAGGAGCAGCCGACGGTCACCGCCGCCGACATGACGGCGAGCGCCTTGAGGGTGGGGTCGAGCCGGTCCCACCGGGACAGGGCCTGCTCGTGGCGGAGCTGGGTGACCAGCAGCCGCGGGTGGTGTCCCATCGCGGCCGCGGGGGTGAGCGTCGCGCCGAACCTGCGGCGCGAGTACCAGTCGACGGCGCGCGTGACCAGGGTGCGCGGCGGGTCGAGCGGGATGCGGGCGGTGCCGGTCTCGGTCATGGCGGCGTCCTCTCCGTCGGGGGTCGTCATGGAGACGACGCAGCCCTCCGCGGTGTGACACGCGGTCCGGGGTTCCGCCGGGGACGGGTCGGGCGGACCCTGGCGGTCCACGGGGGCGGGTGCACGACGGGCCGCGCCGGCCCGTCGGGGGAGGAGCAGACGTGGACCCTGCACTGTCCCGGGCGCTGGACCGGGTCGCGGACGGCCTCGCCGCCATGGGCGCCGGCAACCCCGGTCCCTACGCGGCCTGCTGGGCGGACTCACCCGACGTGACGCTGTTCGGCGCCTGGGGGCCGATCGAGAGGGGGCACCACGCCGTCACCAAGACCCTCGACTGGGTGGGCAGCCGCTTCAGCGACGGCCGGCTCGTGCCGCGCTACGAGGTGGTCGACGTCAGCGGGGACCTCGCCTACACGGTCGGCTCGGAGCAGGGGACCGTCCGCGTCGACGGCGGGGAACCGCGGGACATGACGATCCGGGTGACGCACGTGTACCGGCGGATCGAGGGCGACTGGTGGCTGGTCCACCGGCACGCCGACTTCCCGCCCACCGACCAGCGGCCCTGATCGGGTCCCTCACAGGCGGCCGCGGCCCTGGCGCAGCAGCAGCATCCCGAGCGCCGCGCCGTCGGCGCCGAGGGCCTCCTGGAAGCGGGCGAGCACCTGCTTCTCGCGGGACAGCGACAGCCGGGTGCCGCCGGTGGCGCGGCGCAGCTCACCGATCTCCTGCGAGACGGCCAGCCGGTGCTGCACGAGCCGGATCAGCTCGGCGTCGCAGGCGTCGATCTCGCCACGCAGCTCGGCGATGCGGCCGTCGGCGTCGGGGTCGGCGGGGGCGGGGGTGCGGGTGGCGCTCATCTCGGTCTCCTGGCGGGGCGGTGTGACCGTCGGACCCCGGGAGCGAGAAACGCCCCGGGCTCCTCGGGCCCGGGGCGTTCGTTGCGGCGGCTGCTCAGCCGGCGGCGACGGACACCGGAACCCGGTGCCCGTAGGAAAAGCTGGAGGTGGCGAGCAGCACGTCGGGAGTGTGCCACAGCGCCACGGGCGACCGCCACGGGCGACCGCCACGGCGGACGGGACCGTCGCCCGTCCGAACTACAGTGGTGTGTCTATGAGCAGCGTGCAGCAGGCCCTCCCCGGAACCGCCGCGCTCCAGCGTTCCGCTCCCGGCTCGGCCGGCCGGGAACTGGACCGCATGCTGGCCGGGCTCAACGGCCCCCAGCGTCAGGCCGTCGTCCACGAGGGCGGTCCGCTGCTCATCGTCGCCGGCGCCGGCTCGGGCAAGACCCGCGTGCTCACCCACCGCATCGCCTACCTGCTCGGCGCCCGCGGGGTGCAGCCCGGCGAGGTCCTGGCGATCACCTTCACCAACAAGGCCGCCGGCGAGATGAAGGAGCGCGTGGCGCAGCTGGTGGGGCCGCGCGCCCGCGCCATGTGGGTGTCGACGTTCCACTCCATGTGCGTGCGCGTCCTGCGCGCCGAGGCCGCCAAGCTGGGCCTGAAGTCGTCGTTCACGATCTACGACCAGGGCGACTCCGTGCGCCTGATGACCATGGTCGCCCGCGACCTCGACCTCGACGCCAAGCGCTACCCCGGCCGCAGCCTGGCCGCCCAGGTGTCGAACCTGAAGAACGAGCTCGTCGACGAGGAGTCGTTCAGCCCCCAGACGGCGCCGGAGAAGGTGCTCAAGGAGGCCTACACGCTCTACCAGCGGCGGCTGCGCGAGGCGCACGCGCTGGACTTCGACGACCTGATCATGACGACGGTCAACCTGCTGCAGGCCTTCCCCGACGTCGCCGAGCACTACCGCCGTCGCTTCCGGCACGTGCTGGTCGACGAGTACCAGGACACCAACCACGCGCAGTACGTGCTGGTCCGCGAGCTGGTGGGCACCGGTGAGGGGCCGGTCCCGCCGGCCGAGCTGTGCGTCGTCGGCGACGCCGACCAGTCGATCTACGCCTTCCGCGGCGCGACGATCCGCAACATCGACGAGTTCGAGCGCGACTACCCGCAGGCCACGACGATCCTGCTGGAGCAGAACTACCGCTCCACCCAGCGGATCCTCAAGGCGGCCAACACCGTCATCGCGAAGAACACCGGCCGCCGCGCCAAGAACCTGTGGACCGACGCCGGCGACGGCGAGCTGATCGAGGGCTACGTCGCGGAGAACGAGCACGACGAGGCCGCCTGGGTGGCCGAGCAGATCGACGCGCTGGTCGACGCCGGCAGGGCCCGGCCCGCCGACATCGCCGTCTTCTACCGGACCAACAACGCCTCCCGGGTGTTCGAGGAGGTGTTCATCCGCGTCGGCATGCCCTACAAGGTCGTCGGCGGGGTGCGCTTCTACGAGCGCAAGGAGGTCCGCGACGCGCTGGCCTACCTCCGGGTGGTCGCCAACCCGGCCGACGTCGTCAGCCTCCGCCGGGTGATCAACACCCCCAAGCGCGGCATCGGCGACAAGGCCGAGTCCTGCATCGAGCAGTTCGCCGACCGGGAGCGGATCGCCTTCCCCACGGCGCTGCGCCGCTGCCCGGAGATCACCACGCTCGCGCCGCGCTCGCTCAAGGCACTGCAGGACTTCGTCGCGCTGCTGGAGGAGTTCGAGCAGCTGGTCGAGACCGGCTCGGGCCCCGCGGCGCTGCTGGAGAGCATCCTCGACCGCACCGGCTACCTCGCCGAGCTGGAGGCGAGCACCGACCCGCAGGACGAGGGCCGCGTCGACAACCTCAACGAGTTGATCTCGGTGGCCGCGGAGTTCGAGGCGGCCAACCCCGGCGGCACGGTCACCGACTTCCTCGAGCAGGTGTCGCTGGTCGCCGACGCCGACCAGATCCCCGTCTCCGGCGACGAGGCCGGCGTCGTCACGCTGATGACGCTGCACACGGCCAAGGGGCTGGAGTTCCCCGTGGTCTTCCTGACCGGGCTCGAGGACGGCGTCTTCCCGCACCTGCGCGCGCTCGGCGACCCGAAGGAGCTGGAGGAGGAGCGGCGGCTGGCCTACGTGGGCATCACCCGCGCCCGGCAGCGGCTGTTCCTCTCCCGCGCCACGGTGCGCACCAGCTGGGGGCAGCCGGCCTACAACCCGCCGTCGCGGTTCCTCGACGAGCTGCCGGCCGACGCCGTGCACTGGGCGCGCACCGACCCGCTGCCGGCGCCGAGCACCGGGTCGGCCCAGCAGCGGGTGGCGGCCACCGGGCTGTCCACCGGCGGGTTGCGTGGCGGCCGGGGCAACCGGGCGGTCATCTCCGTCGAGGTGGGCGACCGCGTCAGCCACGACGCCTTCGGGCTGGGCACCGTGGTCGAGGTCAGCGGCGTCGGCGACAAGGCGCAGGCCACGGTCGACTTCGGCTCGGGCGGCACCAAGCGGCTCGTGCTGCGCTACGCCCCCCTCGTCAAGCTCTAGCGCGGGCCTCTGCGGGTCCTGCTCGTGGGGGGGGGGGGGGGGCCCCCCGGCGCCCCACCCGCGGCAAAACGCGCACGACTCGCTTCTATGGCCCGCCGCCCGCCCCCCCCACACACCGCTCCTGGGGCGGGGCGGGGGGGGCGGGCCCCGCCCGCCCCCCCCCCCCCCCCCCCCCCCCCCACGCAGGAGGAACACGCGCAATGCGGGTCAGATCGTGACGCCGCGCTCGGCCAGGAACTCCTCGGGGTCGATCGGCCGGCCGCTGATGCCACCGCGGTGGATCTGGTAGTGCAGGTGGGGGCCGGTCGACTGGCCCTCGTTGCCGATCTTCGCGATCTGGTCGCCCGCGTGCACGATGTCGCCGGCCCGGACGTCGTAGTAGCGCATGTGCCCGTAGACGTGCACGTTGCCCTCGGGGTCCTGGATGTAGACGGCGTTGCCGTAGCCGGAGGCGCGGCCCGCGCGCAGGACCACGCCGTCGGTGGCCGAGTAGATCGGCGTCCCGAGCGCGTTGGCCAGGTCGATGCCGTAGTGCATCGAGCCCCAGCGCATGCAGAAGCAGGTGGTCATCCGGCCCGTCGCCGGCAGCACCGTCTCCGGCTCGCGGGCCGCGCGCGAGGCGGCGAGCTCGGAGAGCCGGACGGCGGCCTCGGCCTGGGTGATGCCGAGCCGGACGCCGGCGTCGTCGATGTCCCCGGTGAAGCCGATGTCGGCGGCGCCGAGCCCGTAGTCGGCGGCGGTGGCCGTGCCGGAGCCGGCCGGGCTGCCGGTGAACCCCGGGACGGCGGCCACGAGCGCGCCGGCCACCAGCGCGGCCAGCCACAGCGCGCCGCGCCGGCCGGGCGGGCGGCGCACGGAGCGGCGGGCGGCGGGACGGGTCCCGGTGTCCGCGGGTGCGGGTGCGGGTGCGGGGACGGCGTCGGTCGCGACGTCGGCCGCGGGGGCAGCCGGCGCCGCGGCGGCGCGCCGGGTGGTCCGGGCGGGCAGGACGGCGGCGGGGGGCACCGGGGCCACCGGGCGGAGGCCGGGGATGCGACCGGTCGCCTCCGGCTCGGCCGACGCACGGCCGGCCGCGGAGTCCACGAGCGCGGTCACCCAGTTCCCCTTCGTCCACGCTCCCGGGGACCGCGGGGTGCGGCGGCCCGTCGGAGGAGCGACGGCGGTGGAGGCGCCCGGGGGCGCCCGCCGGTGGGTACCGGCACCGTGATCGGACCGTAACGTTCCGTCAGGTCGTTGCCGGGGAAGCCACGTCGCGTGTCGTCATGTCTCCGGACCGTGACCGGCCGGGCGGGCTCAGGCGACGGCGGCCGCCGTCGGCGACTCCGGCGCCGCCGTGCGCAACCCGGCGAGCGTGGCCGCCACCTCGTCGACGACGCCGCGGTGGAAGGGCAGCGACATGTGCCCCAGGCCGCGGACGAGCACGTTGCGCGCCCGCAGGTCGGGGTGGTCGCACCGGCCGTTGCGGGTGGGGATGACCAGCTGGTCGAGGTCGCTGTAGACGGCGGTCATCCGGGTGTCCCAGTCCGGGGCCGGTGCGGCGAGCTCCTGCAGCACCGCCGACCCCGGCCGCAGCTGGCGGACCATCGGCGTGGGCAGCAGGTGGGCGAGCACGGACCCGCCGTGCGGCGTGCCCAGCGTCACCAGCGACTCGACCCGGCGACCGCCGCCCTGCAGCTGCACGTAGTGCCGGGCGATGAGCCCGCCGAGGCTGTGGCCGACGACGTGCACGCGCTCGTGCCCCGTCTGCGCGCAGATCCGCTCGACGTGCTCGCCGAGGTCGCGGGCGCCCTGCGCGACGTCACCGAGCAGCGGGCTGTAGTTCCAGGTGCACACCTGCGCGAAGCCCCGGCGGCGCAGGCCGCGGCGCATGAGCGCGAACACCGAGCGGTTGTCGACCAGGCCGTGGACGAGGAGGACGGGGATGCGTGCGGCCAGCGGATCGGCGGCGAACAGCGCCCGGACGGCGGGGGGCTGCTCGCCGGGGCGGCAGCGCTCGTCGGGCCGCAGCACCTCGGTCCACGTGCCGAGCGGGTACATGAGCACGTGCGCGCCGACCCACGCCAGCTCGGTCAGTCCGCCGGCGACCGTCGTCGGTGTCGCGAGGGCCCGCAGCACGTCCCGTGGCGTCCCGGGGAGGGCCTCGGGGGTGTGCGACTCTGGACGAGACCCCGGGCCGGCGGTCGAGTGCATGGACGTGCCCTTCCCGTTCGTCGGCCCGGAACGGGTCGGGGTCCCGTCGGCGGCCGGAGCACACCGCTGTGCTCCGTTCACAGGACGGTAATGCCCCCGTGTGGCAGCGGTCACACGACCGGATCCCGCGTCTCGACGAGATCGAGGCCGATCTGTGACACATCTCGACGAAGACGCCCTCCACACTGCTCGACGACGAAGGGGGACCCGTGGCCGGCCCGGAGCGCACCACCCGTGACGACCGGGCGCGCGGCGTGACCGCCCGGCGCTCCGCTGCCGTGGCGGGGAGCGACCGGCGCCCCGCCTCCGCGGCCCGGCCCGACCGGCGCGGCGCGGGCGGCCGCGGCCCCGCCGACCGCCGCGTCCCGGCCGCCGCGAGCCGTGCCGCGGTGGCCGGGCCCGCCGTCGCCGGCGACGGTCTCGTCGTCGGGGACGTCCCGCCCGCCGCCCGGGTCGCCGGCGTCCTCCTGGTGCTCGCCGGCCTCGCCGGTCTGGCCGCGCTGTTTCCCACCTACCTGGTCGTCGGCGGCCGCGACCTGACCCTCGGCGGCGGGATCGGCGGGGTGCTGGCCGGCCTGGTCGTCCCGGTCACCTCGGTCGCCGTCGGCACGGGGCTGGCCGCCGGCCGGGTGCCGCGGCTGGGGCTGGCCTACGCCGGCGTCGGCGGCGCGCTGGCGCTCGGTGCGCTGTTCATCGAGGTGTACCGGGGCAGCTCGTCCACGGTGCGGCCCGGCATCGAGGTGCTCGCCGGGGAGCGGGTGCTGACCAGCTCCGTGGACGCCGGCCCGGGCTGGTGGCTGGCGCTCGCGGCGCTCGGCCTGACCGTGCTCGCCGGTGCCTGCGCCGCCGCGACCTGGGGTCGCACGGTCATGGAGGACCGCGGCTCCCTCGACCCCGCCCGGCCGGGGCTGGCCGGCGCGGCCGTGGTGCTCGGCGTCCTCACCGTCCTCTGCCTGGCCCTGCCGGCCGCCGACGTCCCCGACCGCGTCGTCGACGACCCGGCCACGGGCCTGGAGGTCGTCGTCGAGCAGCAGGGGCCGCAGGCGCTGCTCGAGCGACCGGGCCTGGCCCTGCTCGGGGGCCTGCTGCTCGCCGGCGCCGTCGTCCTGGGATCGGTGCTGGCGCCGTCGCTGCGGCCGCGACTCGCCGCCGTCGGCGGGTTCCTGGCCGTCGCCGCGACCGTGCTGGCCGCGGGCCTGTCGGGCCTGCGCGACGCCGCCGCGTCCGACGAACTGGAGTGGACGGTCCCCGGCGCCGGGCTGCTGGCCGCCGGCCTGGCCTACGCGGTGCTCACCGTCCTGGCCTGGCGGCTGCGCCGGGGCCGCGCCGCGTGACCGACGGCGAGCGGCTGCGGGTCGTCGTCGCGGGGCCCGGCGGCTCCGACGACCCGCGGGCGCTCGTCCTGGCGCGCGCCCTGCGCGACGCCGGCGCGGAGGTGGTGCTCACCGGGGCGACGGCGGCCGACCGGCTGGCCGCGACGGTCGTCCAGGAGGACGCCGACGCCGTCGGGGTCGCCGGCCCCCCGCCCGGACTCCCGGCTGCGCTGCTCGACCGGCTGGCCGCTGCGGGCGTCGACGACGTCACCGCCTTCGTCCTCGGGGGCGCGGACGGGCTGCCCGTCGGCGTGCTGCGCTTCGCCGACGGCACCCCGCCCGGCGACGTGGTCGCGGCGCTGCGCCGCGCCGGCACCCCCTGACCAGCGGGGTCGTCAGGGGCACCCACCCGGTCCCGGGAGCCGCCCGACGGCCCCGCCTGTGACCCGTCCCACCGCCTCCACCGCCGGTGCGGCAGGCCTCCGGCGCGGGGTCTACGGTGCCTGTCCGTGGATCTCTTCGAGTACCAGGCGCGTGACCTGCTGGCCGCGCACGGCGTGCCCGTGCTGCCCGGCGGCGTGGCCGAGACACCCGACCAGGCCGAGGCGATCGCGCGGGAGATCGGTACCCGCGTCGTCGTCAAGGCGCAGGTGAAGACCGGCGGCCGCGGCAAGGCCGGCGGCGTCAAGCTCGCCGACGACGCCGACGAGGCCCGGGCCCGCGCCCAGGACATCCTCGGTCTGGACATCAAGGGGCACGTCACCCACCGCGTGATGGTGGCCCAGGCCAGCGACATCGCCGAGGAGTACTACTTCTCCTACCTCCTCGACCGCGCCAACCGCACCTTCCTGGCGATGGCCAGCGTCGAGGGCGGCATGGAGATCGAGCAGCTCGCCGTCGAGCGCCCCGAGGCCCTGGCCCGCATCCCGGTCGACGCCACGGTCGGCGTGGACGCCGCCAAGGCCGCCGAGATCGTCGACGCCGCCGGGTTCGCCCCCGAGGTGCGCGACCAGGTGATCGCCATCGCCGTCCAGCTGTGGGACGTCTTCAGCACGGAGGACGCCACCCTGGTCGAGGTCAACCCGCTGGCCAAGGCCCCCGACGGCCTCGTCCTCGCGCTCGACGCGAAGGTGAGCCTCGACGAGAACGCCCGCTTCCGGCACGCGGAGCACGAGGCCCTCGAGGACACCGCCGCGGCCGACCCGCTCGAGGCCGCGGCCAAGGAGAAGGACCTCAACTACGTCAAGCTCGAGGGCGAGGTCGGCATCATCGGCAACGGTGCCGGGCTGGTCATGAGCACCCTCGACGTCGTCGCCTACGCCGGCGAGGAGTTCGGCGGCGTCAAGCCGGCCAACTTCCTCGACATCGGTGGCGGCGCCTCGGCCGAGGTCATGGCCAACGGGCTGCACATCATCCTGTCCGACCCGGCCGTGAAGAGCGTCTTCGTCAACGTCTTCGGGGGCATCACCGCGTGCGACGCGGTGGCCAACGGCATCGTGCACGCCCTCGAACTGCTCGGTGACGAGGCGACCAAGCCGCTCGTCGTCCGGCTCGACGGCAACAACGTCGAGGAGGGCCGGCGGATCCTCGCCGAGGCCAACCACCCGCTGGTCACCCTGGTGGACACGATGGACGGCGCCGCGCGCCGGGCCGCCGAGCTCGCCGCCTGATCCGGCCCCAGACAAGGACTGCAGAGATGTCGATCTTCCTCAACGAGAACAGCAAGGTCATCGTCCAGGGCATGACCGGCTCGGAGGGGCGCAAGCACACCCAGCGCATGCTGGCCTCCGGCACCGCGATCGTCGGCGGCGTCAACCCGAAGAAGGCCGGCCAGAGCGTCGACTTCGACGGCGCGAGCGTGCCGGTGTTCGGCAGCGTCGCCGAGGCGGTCAAGGAGACCGGCGCCGACGTCACCGTCGTCTTCGTCCCTCCGGCCGGCGCGAAGGCCGCCGTCATCGAGGCCGTCGACGCCCAGATCGGGCTCGCCGTGGTCATCACCGAGGGCATCCCGGTGCACGACTCCACGTCCTTCTGGGCGCACGCCCAGGGCGGCTCTACCCGCATCATCGGCCCGAACTGCCCCGGCCTGATCAGCCCCGGGCGGTCGAATGCCGGCATCATCCCGGCCAACATCACCAAGCAGGGCCGGATCGGCCTGGTCAGCAAGTCGGGCACGCTGACCTACCAGATGATGTACGAGCTGCGTGACATCGGGTTCTCCACCTGCGTCGGCATCGGCGGCGACCCGGTCATCGGCACCACGCACATCGACTGCCTGCAGGCCTTCCAGGACGACCCGGAGACCGAGGCGATCGTGATGATCGGCGAGATCGGCGGCGACGCCGAGGAGCGCGCCGCGGACTTCATCGAGGCCAACGTCACCAAGCCCGTGGTCGGCTACGTCGCCGGGTTCACCGCTCCCGAGGGCAAGACCATGGGCCACGCCGGCGCGATCGTGTCCGGCTCGGCCGGCACCGCCCAGGCCAAGAAGGAGGCCCTCGAGGCCGCCGGGGTCAGGGTCGGCAAGACGCCGTCGGAGACCGCCCGCCTGATGCGGGAGATCGTCGGCTCCCGGTCGGCGTGAGCCAGCCGGGGGGCGCCCGCCTGGTCCGTACACCGGACCTGGCGGGCGCCCCCTACGCCGACGCGGCCGTCGTGCCGGGTGGCACGCTGGTGCTCACCGCCGGCGCCTGCCCGCTGGACGCCGACGGCGCCACCGTGGCGGCGGGCGACGTCGCGGGGCAGGCCGAGCAGGTGATGGCCAACCTGCGCACGGCGCTGCGGGCGGCCGGAGCCGACCTCGGCGACGTCGTCCGCACGACCGTGTACGTGGCCACGACCCGCCGGGAGGACCTGGTCGCAGCCTCGGACGTCGTCCGCGGAGCGTTGGGCGACCACGACCCGCCCAGCACGCTGCTCGGCGTGGCCGTGCTCGGCCACCCCGGCCAGCAGGTCGAGGTGGAGGCGATCGCCGCGCCCGCCTGAAGGCCGGCCGTCCGACGGTGGCCGCGCCGGTTGCGACGCGGTCACGATCTCGGCCCCGGGGACCGGGCGGTGCGTGGCGAGGTTGCAGGCTGGAGAGCGCGGAGGAGAGCATCCGCGACGCCGTACCGACGTGCCGAGGAGAGCCGAGCGATGACGTCCAGCCAGCCGCCCCAGCAGCCCGGGGGACCCGGGCAGCCGGGTCCGGGCGGTCAGCCGGGGTACGGGCAGCAGCCCCCGCCGTACGGCACACCCCAGGACCACCCGCCGTACGGCCAGTCCCCGTACGGACAGCAGGCCCCCTACGGCCGGCCGCAGCCGGGTCCCCCGGCCCCGCCGTACGGTCAGTCCGCCCCGTACGGGCAGCCCTCGCCCTACGGCCAGCCGCCGTCCTACGGGCAGGCCCCGCCGTACGGGCAGCCGCCCTACGGCGCCCCGCAGGGCCCGCCGCCGCCCCACGGCCAGCCGCCGTTCGGGGCGCACCAGGGTCCGGCGCCGCGTCCGGCCGGGGCCGGGTTCGACCTCAAGCGCCTGAAGGTCGCCGACCACGCCATCGCGGCCGGGACGCTGGCCTACCTCGTCCTCGCGATCCTGCCGTGGGTGGACCTCGAGGGGTACTACTTCGGCGACGACTACGACGTAAACGGGTTCTCGTTCAGCGGGCTGGTCCCGTTCGCCTTCGTCCTCCTCCTCGCCGCGACCGTCTGGGCGGTCCTGCCGGCGTTCACCGACCTGCGTCTGGGCTTCCCGCGCAGCTGGGTCACCGTGGGGCTGACGGGCCTGGCGCTCCTGCTCACGCTGATCGCCTGGATCCAGACCTTCTCGTGGGAGTTCAGCCTCGTCGGCCTGCTCGCGCTCCTCGTCAGCGCGGCCGTCGCCGCGTTCGCCGTCCTCCGGCTCCTGCCCGAGCTGAGGGACAAGCCGGCCCTGACCGGCGGTCTCGCCGGTGCGGCGCAGTGGGCGAACCAGCAGGCCCCCGACTACGGGCGGTCGGCGTCTCCCGGGCCGTCGGCCGACCCCGGCGCCCACGGCCCGCAGCACGGCCGGCCGGGGCAGCCCTGGGACCAGCCGCAGCCGACCCAGCCCCACGGCCAGCCGGCTCCGCAGTACGGCCAGCCGGGGCCCCACGGCCCCTCCTACGGCCAGCCCGGCCCGCAGCACGGCCTGCCGGTCGCCCCGCCGGCCACCGACCCGGGCCGTCCCGGCGGCTCCAGCGCCTCGGGCCAGGGCTCGTCCTGACCCGAGCGCACCTGCGCGCCCCGGGGGGCGCACCCGTCCCGGTGGGGGCCGGCGGCAGCTGCCGCCGGCCCCCACCGGCGTCCGGGGGACCGCTCCGGCGCGTGCGGCGGACAGACGGCGGCCGCGCTTGCGACAGTGGGGACGTGGTCTCCCTGCTGGCACGTCTGCCCCTGCCCGGGCAGCAGGCGCCCGGTGCGCGCCGGGCCGGGTACCCCGTGGCCCTCGCGGCCGCCGCCACCGCCGCGGTGACCGTCCTGGGACTCGTCGGGCTGGGCCTGGCGCTGGTCGTCGTCCAGGCGCTCGACCCGACCGGCGGCCTGCCCGTCGGCGGCTCGGCCCGGGTCGCCGGGCAGCTGTGGCTGCTGGCCAACGGCGGGGGCCTCCGGCTGTCCTCGGGCCCGCTGGTGCTCGCACCGCTGCTGGTCACCCTCGCCGTCGCGTTCGGGCTGGCCCGCGCCGGCCGGGGTGTCGCACGGGTGACCGAACCGCCCGGGCCGGGCGCCGCCGGGGTCGTCGTGGGGACCGGGACCGCCGTCCACGCCCTGCTCGTCGTGCTGGTGGCACTCGCCGTCGACGGGCCCGGTGCGCGCACCGACCTGTTGCGCTGCACGGCCGGCGCGGCGGTCCTCGCCGTCCTCGCCGTCGGCTGGGGCGTGCTGCGGGAGAGCGGCCTGCTCGAGGACCTCCTCGACCGGCTGCCGGGGCGGGCGCGGCCGGTGCTGCCCGCCGTGCTGGCCGGGCTGCTCACCGCCGCCGGGCTGTGCTGCGCGGTGGTCGCCGTCGCCCTGGCCTCCGACGCCGCCGGGTACGCCGCCGTCGCCGGGTCGCTGGGCGGCTCGGGCGCCGGCGTCCTCGGCCTGCTGGGGCTCGGGGCGCTGCTGCTGCCCAACGCGGCCGCCGCCGCGCTCGGGGTGGCCGCCGGGCCCGGCTTCGCGGTCGGCTCCGCGACCGTGGTCTCGGTGCACGGTGTCAGCCTCGGCCCGGTCCCCGCGCTGCCGCTGCTGGCCGCCCTGCCCGACACCCAGGCGGTGCCGCTGCTGGCGTTCGCCTCGCAGGCGGTCCCCGCCCTGGCCGGCCTGGTCACCGGGACCGTGCTCGGCCGCCGGATGACCGACGACGACGGCGGCTCGGTGTCGGCCGGGCTGTGGGGTGTCCTCGCCGGGGTGCTGCTCGGCGTCGCGTGCGGGCTGGCCGTGGCCGTCGCCGGCGGCTCCCTGGGCGACGGCGCGCTGGCCGACGTCGGCGCCCCGCCGTTGGCCACCGGGCTCGCCGTGGCGGTGCAGGCCGGCATCGCCGCCGCCGTCGCCGCGGCCGTCACCCGCTGGCGCGCGTACGACTGACCGGCGCCGTCCCGAGCGGGGGGTCCTCCTAGGATCGGCGGCGTGCCGGCCCCCGTACGTCCCGAGCGGGCGCGGGTCGTGGTGCTGCTGTCGGGCACCGGGTCGCTGTGCGCGTCGCTGCTGGCCGCCGCCGACGACGCCGAGTACCCGGCCGAGGTCGTCGCGGTCGGCAGCGACCGCGACGCCGCCGGGCTGGAGCACGCCCGCCGCCGCGGCCTGCCCACCTTCACGGTGCGGCTGCGCGACTTCCCCGACCGGGCCGCGTGGGACGCCGCGCTGGCCGGCGCGATCGCCGCGCACCACCCCGACTGGGTCGTCTCCGCGGGCTTCATGAAGATCGTCGGCCCCGCCGTCCTGGCCCGGTACGAGGGCCGCCTGGTCAACACCCACCCCGCGCTGCTCCCGGCCTTCCCCGGCGCGCACGCCGTCCGGGACGCGCTCGCCGCCGGTGTGCCGGTCACCGGGAGCACCGTGCACCTGGTCGACGCCGGCGTCGACACCGGTCCCGTGCTGGCCCAGCGCGAGGTGGCGGTGCTGCCCGGCGACGACGAGGACCGCCTGCACGAACGGATCAAGGCCGTGGAGCGCACGCTCCTGGTGGAGACGGTGGCGCGACTCGTCACCGGGACGGAGGCAGCCCCAGTGACCGGAACCGACGACCGCGTCCCCGTCCGCAGGGCCCTGCTCGGCGTGTACGACAAGACCGGCATCGAGGAGCTCGCCCGCGGCCTGGCCGACGTCGGCGTGGAGCTGGTCAGCACCGGTGCGACGGCGCGGCGCATCGCCGACGCCGGCGTCCCGGTCACCCCGGTCGAGCAGGTGACCGACTTCCCGGAGTGCCTCGACGGGCGGGTCAAGACCCTGCACCCCGCGGTGCACGCGGGGATCCTCGCCGACCGGCGCCGGCCCGAGCACCTGCGCCAGCTCGAGGACCTCGGCATCGCCGCGTTCGACCTCGTGGTGGTCAACCTCTACCCGTTCACCGAGACCGTGGCCTCGGGCGCCACGTCGGACGAGTGCGTGGAGCAGATCGACATCGGCGGCCCGGCGATGGTGCGCGCCGCGGCGAAGAACCACCCGTCGGTCGCCGTCGTCGTCGACCCGGCCCGCTACGGCGACGTGCTCGCCGCGGTCGCCGGCGGCGGGTTCACCCTCGCCCAGCGGCAGCGGCTGGCCGCCGCGGCGTTCCGGCACACCGCCACCTACGACATCGCGGTCGCCTCCTGGATGGGCAACGTGCTGGCCCCGGACGACGAGTCGGGCTTCCCGGCGTGGGCCGGTGCCGCGTGGGAGCGCGCCGAGGTGCTGCGCTACGGCGAGAACCCGCACCAGCGGGCGGCGCTCTACCGCAGCGGGCAGCCCGGGCTGGCGCACGCCGAGCAGTTGCACGGCAAGCAGATGTCCTACAACAACTACGTCGACACCGACGCCGCGTGGCGGGCCGCGCACGACCACAACGACCCGTGCGTGGCGATCGTCAAGCACGCCAACCCCTGCGGGATCGCGGTGGGCACCGACGTCGCCGCCGCCCACCGCAAGGCGCACGCCTGCGACCCGGTCTCGGCCTTCGGCGGCGTCATCGCGGCCAACCGCGAGGTCGACCTGGCCATGGCCGAGCAGGTCGCCGGCGTGTTCACCGAGGTCGTCGTCGCGCCGTCGTTCACCGCGGACGCCGTCGAGGTGCTGACGGCGAAGAAGAACATCCGGCTGCTGCGGCTGCCCGAGGCCGGCCGGCCGGCGGTGGAGACGCGGCCGGTCAGCGGGGGGCTGCTGCTGCAGACCGCCGATCGCATCGACGCCGCCGGCGACGACCCCACCACCTGGACCCTCGCCACCGGGGAGCCGCTGGACGCCGCCGGCCTCGACGACCTCGTCTTCGCCTGGCGCAGCGTGCGCGCGGTCCGGTCCAACGCGATCCTGCTCGCCCACGACAAGGCGACCGTCGGCGTGGGCATGGGGCAGGTCAACCGGGTCGACGCCGCCCGGCTCGCGGTGACGCGGGCGGGGGAGCGCGCCGCCGGGTCGGTCGCCGCCTCCGACGCGTTCTTCCCGTTCGCCGACGGCCTGCAGGTGCTCCTCGACGCCGGGGTGCGGGCGGTCGTGCAGCCGGGCGGGTCGGTGCGGGACGAGGAGGTCGTCGCCGCGGCGCGGGCGGCCGGCGTCCCGCTGTACCTGACCGGCACCCGCCACTTCGCGCATTGAGGGGGCGGCCCCACGTCCGCCCGCCGGAGCCGGGGGAGGAGCTCGAGGACGCCGACCTCGCCCGCGTCGACTGGTGGGGCGCCGAGCTCGACGGCGTCACCTTCACCCGCTGCCGCTTCGACGACGCCGACCTCACCGAGCTGGTCACCCGGCGCTGCGTGTTCGACTCCTGCGTGCTGACCGGCGTCCGGATGAGCGGCGCCCGGCACCGCGGCAGCGCGTTCCTCTCCTGCCGGTTCGACCGCGCCCGGCTCATCGACGTCGTCTGGGACGGCTGCAAGCTCACCGGCTCGCAGTTCGTCGGCGCCACGGTGCGGCCGCTGACCAGCACCGACTCGGACTGGAGCTGGACGTCGCTGCGGGGGGTGGACCTCTCGGGCAGCGACCTGTCCGGTCAGCGGTTCCGCGAGGCCGACCTCACCGACGCCGACCTGCGCGAGTGCGACCTCACCGGCGCCGACCTCGACCGCGCCCGGCTGCAGGGGACGAGGCTGCGCGGCTCCGACCTGCGCGGCGCGGCCACCGAGGCCTGGCCGTGGCGGGCGCTGGAACTGACCGGCGTCCGTCTCGACCTCGCCCAGGCCGTCCAGGTGGCCGCGGCCCACGGCGCCCTCGTCGAGGGCTGACCCCGGGGACTTCCGCGGCAGTTCCCGGGCTGGGCTGCAGGGTGGGCGGGGGCCTCTGGCGGCGGAGCC
>NZ_JBJGYX010000064.1:0-29741 GCF_054050195.1 Geodermatophilus sp. SYSU D00710 | reverse complement strand
CCCCGGCCCCCCCAGCCGCCCCCGCCCCCCGGGGGCCGCGGGCCCCCCACCCCCGGCCGACCCGGGGGCAGCCGGCCCAGCAGGTGGAACTCGGGGTTGGGCGGGATCGCGGCGAAGTGGGCCAGCCGGTTGGACAGCGCGAAGAAGGCGGTGATGGCGCCGACGTCCCACACGTCGTCGTCGGTCAGGCCGACGGCGCGCAGCCGGTCGAGGTCGGCGGCGGTGACCGCGGCGGGGTCGGTGGCCAACCGGACGGCGACGTCGAGCACGGTGTGCACGCGCTCGGACAGCGGCGCCTTGCGCCAGTCGACGGCGACCAGGTCGGCCAGCAGCGGGTCGCGGGTGCGGATGCGCGCGATCGCCCCGTGCGCGACGACGCAGTAGGCGCAGTCGTTGGCGGCGCTGGTGGCCACCACGATCAGCTCGCGCTCGCCGGTGGACAGCCCCGGGGTGTCCTTGTCCATGAGCGCGTCGTGCATCGTGAAGAAGGCGCGCGCCTCGTCGGGGCGCCAGGCCAGCGCGGCGAAGACGTGCGGCAGGAACCCCGAGCGCTCCTGCACGTCGGCGTAGCGCTCGGCGAGGTCGGCCGGCAGGCCGGCGGGGTCGGCGAGGGGGAAGCGGCTGATCGGGGTCTGCTCGGCGGTCACCCGGCCAGCCTGCCGGGTTCAGCCCGTGACGACGACCCGGTCCCGGCCCGCCCGCTTGGCCCGGTAGAGGCGGGCGTCGGCCAGGCCGAGCAGCTGCGCCGGCGTCCGGTCGGTCACCTCGGCGGTGCTCGCCGCGCCGACGCTGACCGTGACCGGCAGCCCGCCGGTGAGCCCGGCCCACGGGTGCGCGGCGACCGTGCGGCGGACGGTCTCGAGGTGGGCGGTCGCGGCGCCGGCGTCGACGTCGGGCAGGACGAGGAGGAACTCCTCGCCGCCCAGCCGGGCGGCGAACGAGCCGCTGCCGCCGGGCGCGCCGGTCTCCTGCAGCAGCGTGGCCACCGCGCGCAGCACCTCGTCGCCGACGGCGTGGGAGCAGGTGTCGTTGACCCGCTTGAAGTGGTCGAGGTCGAGCAGCGCCACCCAGACCCGGCCGGCGCCCTCGGCCAGCAGCCGGGGGAGCTCCTCGTCGACGTAGCGGCGGTTGTACAGGCCGGTGAGCGGGTCGCGCAGCGACAACTCGCGCCAGCGGCGGCTCTGCCGGCGCGCCTCGGTGGTCTCGTACACCGCCTGCAGCGCGCGGGCGCGGGCCTCGCGCTGCGCCGACTGCAGCTCCACGAACTCGGCGACGTAGCGCTTGTGCTCCTCGAACGCGGCCCGGTGGTCGCCCTCGGCGGCGTGCAGCTCGGCCTGCTCGGCGCGGGCCCGCACGCGGATCGAGGTCAGGCCGTGCTCGGCGCACCGCCGGACGCACTCGGTGAGCGCGTGCCGCGCGTCGTCGAGGGCGCCCCGGCGGCGCTGCACCTCGGCGAGGGTGAGCAGGAAGTCCGCGCCGGCGTCGCCGTCGGAGGAGGCGCCGAGCACCTCGGGCGCGAGCCCGGGCAGCAGCACGGCCTCGGCCTCGGCGAGCCGGTCGAGGCCCATGAGCGCCCGGGCGACGGTGTCGAGCCGGCCGACCTCGAGCTCCGCGCCGTGCGCGGCGGCCAGCGCCTGCAGCCGCTCGCTGTGCACCAGCGCGTCCCCGAACCGGCCGGCGAGGGTGTCGGTGTAGGAGAGGTTGTTGAGGATGCGCAGCTGCCGGTCGACGTCGCCGAGCTCCTCGGCCAGCCGCAGCACGGCGGTGTACCGCTCGGGGGCCGCGGGGTCGCGGGCGAGGCCGAGGACGTCGGCCAGCCGCACCAGGTGGTCGACCCGCAGCGCGGGCAGGGCGTCGTCGTCGAGCAGGTCGACCGCGGAGACGGCGTGTTCCAGCGCGCCGGCGAGGTCGCCGACCTCCTGGAAGACGGCGGTGAGCACGAAGGAGCTGCGGGCCAGCAGGCGCCGGTCGTGCGCCTCGGTGGCCCAGCGGTGCACCTCCGAGGCGGTCCGGCCGGCCTCGGCGACCGCGCCGCGCCGGCGCTGCAGGTCGGCGCAGACCAGCCGGGCGCGGTGCTCCAGGTCGGGCCGGTCGAGGTCCCGGGCGGCCTCGAGCACGGCCTCGGCGCGCTCCGACGCCGACCCGGCCTCGAAGCGGGTCAGCGTCTCGAGGTCGTCGAGGGCGGCCAGCAGCGGGGCGACGGGGTCGGCCGGCTCCGACCGGAGCGCCGGCCCGTCGGCCCGGCCCGCACGGATGAGCACCGCCTCAGCCTCCTGCCAGCAGCGCGCGGACCGCGTCGACCGTGTCGGCGTCGGCGGGGCTGCGGTCGGGGCGGTAGCGCAGCACCCGCGCGAAGCGCAGCGCGACGCCGCCGGGGTAGCGCGGGCTGCGCTGGGCGCCGTCGAGGGCGACCTCGACGACCAGCTCCGGCCGCAGCTCCAGCCCCCACGGGTGCTCGGCGCGGGCGTGCCGGGGGAAGGTGCGCGTCTGCCAGTCGAGCAGCTCGTCGGTCATGCCCTTGAACGTCTTGCCCACCATCAGCGGGTCACCGCCGTCGGGATCGCGGGCGCCGAGGTGGATGTTGGACAGCTTGCCGCTGCGCCGGCCGTACCCCCACTCCACGCCGAGGACGACGAGGTCGAGGGTGTGCACCGGCTTGACCTTCTGCCAGGCGCGACCGCGGCGGCCGGCGGCGTAGGGCGCGTCCAGCGCCTTGACCACCACGCCCTCGTGCCCGGCGGCGAGCGCGTCGTCGAGCACCGCCGCGGCCTGCTCGGGGGTGGGCCGGCGGGCGCCGGGCATCCGCAGCGGCGCGGCGTCGTCGGCGGCCAGCAGCCCGTCGAGCACCTCGAGGCGGGTGGCCAGCGGCTCGTCGAGCAGGTCGCGGCCGTCGAGGTGCAGGACGTCGAAGAAGAACGGCGACAGCAGCACGCCGGCGTCGGCGCCCTCGCTGCCGAAGCGGCTCATCGTGTCCTGGAACGCCCGCGGGCGGCCGTCGTCGTCGAGCGCGAGCGTCTCCCCGTCGAGGACGGCGGTGCGGCAGGGCAGCGCGCGCACCCGCTCGACCAGCTCGGGCACCCCGCCGGTGACCTCCCGCAGCGTGCGCGTCCACACCCGGACGTCGTCGCCGTCGCAGTGCACCTGGATACGGGCGCCGTCGAGCTTGTGCTCCACGGTGACCTCCCCGCCCAGGTCGCCGAGCGCCGCCTCCAGCGAGGAGCCGGGGGCGGCCAGCATCGGCCGCACCGGCCGGCCCACGCGCAGGCCGACGGCGGCCAGCGCGGGCTCCCCGCCGGCGAGGGCGGTGGCGGCGGTCTCGTCGAGCCGGCCGGTGAGCATCGCCGCGCGGCGCACGGTGGCCGGCGGCACCTCCGCGGCGGCGGCCACGGCGTCGAGCAGGACGCCCTCGAGCGCGCCCTGGCGCAGCTCGCCGCCCAGCAGCCCGGTGAGGAAGCGCTGCTCGTCGGCGGTGGCCGCCGACAGCACCTCACCCAGCAGCGACTCGCGGCGGGCGGTGGCGCCGCTGCCGGAGGTGGCGGCGAGCGCGGTGAACGCGGCGTCGACCGCCGCGACGGTCAGCGACGGCGCGGGCGCGGGAGCCGGCAGCGCCCGCGACAGCGTCCGCCAGCCGACGCCCACGCGCCCCTGCGGCAGCTCGCCGGCCAGCCACGCGGCGACCGGGCCCACCTCGCCGGGCGCGGCCGCCCGCAGCGCCCCCGCGATCGCCGCGGCCTTCGCCGTGCGGGCGCGGGTGGCCCCCACCGCGGCGGAGGCGGCGACGACGTCGGCGAGCAGCACGCCGACATGCTCCCAGCCGGGTACGACACCGCGGGACATCCCGCGCCGAGCGCACCACCCTCGCGGGCGAGACCGGCGGGGTCAGCCCGAGGTCTGCCCGGTGCCGGACCCCGCGTCGTCCGGGTGCCCGGTGAAGGCCGCCCGCGCGTCGGCGCGGGTCGCCTCGGCGGCGTGGGTCTCGACGTCGGAACGCGGGACCGCGGCCGGGCGCAGCGAGCGGACGACCTCGTCGACGTTGGCGAACGCCTCCCCGGGCGGCAGCGTCCGGATGCTGCGCAGCACCTCGTCCGGAGCGCCGTGCCGCCGGGCGGCGTCCAGCAGCGCCTCCTTGTCGGCGGGGTAGTCGACCTCGCCCAGGTGTGCGAGCACGTCCGGCACGGGAACGGCGTCGGCCACGGGATCTCCTCGGGACGCGGGACGGGACGGGACGCCCCGGGGCTACCCGCGGCCGGGACCGGTACGCACCGTCAGCGCGACGCCGTCGGCCAGCCGGTAGGGACCGGTGGCGACCAGGTCGCCGACGACGCGGCGCAGCCGGGACACCTCGGCCCGCGCGGTCACCACGTGCCCGTCGTCGCCGAACAGGCCGCGACCCAGGGCGGCGGCGTCCAGCCCCCGCGGGCCGGCGCCGGCCACGAGGGCGAGGACCTGCGCCTGCCGCCGAGTGAGCGCGGCCGACCACGAGCCCTCGCCGCCGGTGACCCGCAGTACCGGCCGGGCGGTGAGGTCGAGCTCGGCGGTGACCGGCGCGCGGGACTCCCGGCAGCGCAGCAGCCACCCCTCGCCCAGCCGCTCGGGGGTGCACAGCCCGAGCCCGGCCACCGCCATGGGCAGCCCGGCGCGCGGCGCGGCCACCCGCGGGCCGGTGGCGATCCCCGACCGGGCGGCCACCCAGCCGTCGTCGTCGACCACCAGCACCGGCCCGCGCACCGTCCCCAGCACCGGCTCGGCGGCCCGCCGCAGCCGGTCGAGGTGCTGCTCGTGCCGTCGCCACAGCCCGGTCTCGGCCAGCCGCACCGAGGTCTCCACCAGCGCGCCGATCGCCGGGTGCAGCGTGAGCGCCGGGCCGCTGACGTCGACGACGCCGAGCAACTCCCCGGTGACCGGCGAGTGGACCGGGGCGGCCGAGCAGTACCAGGGGTGCTGGGCGGGCTCGAAGTGCTCGGCGGAGAACAGCTGCACCGGCGCGGCCTCGGCCAGCGCCGTCCCGATGGCGTTGGTGCCCACCGCGGCCTCGGTCCAGGTCGCCCCCTCGGCGAAGCCGAGCCGGTCGGCCCGCCGCCGGGTGGCCGCCGACCCGTCCCGCCACAGCACGACGCCGTCGGCGTCGGTGACGACGACCAGCCCGTGCGAGGCGTCGGCGACGCCGACCAGCACCTGGCGCAGCTCCGCGACGACCAGCGCCAGGCCCGACCCGTGGCGGCGCGCCTCCACCGCGTCGGGGGGCAGCGGGTCGCGGGGGCGCGGTCGGTCGGGGTCCAGCCCCAGACCCAGCACGCGGGACCAGGACCGCTCGACCACCCGCCGCGGCCGCACCGGCGGGCGCCCGCCGGCGAGGACGGCGTCGTGCACCCGGGAGAGCACCCGGGCGTGCGTGGACAGGTCGGTACCGGGCGCGACCGCCGACCACGCGGGCACCGGCGCCTCCTCGGGCGTGCAATCCGCTGCAACGCTCCCGCTCCGGTCGGCGGCGCGCTGTGCTCGACATCACACCACGTCGGACCGGGACGAGGAGGTCTCCCCATGACGCAGACGCTCGACGCACCCCCGCAGAGCGCCGCGCAACGCGCGGCCGAGTGGTTCACCGCCCTCGAGGACGCGCTCGGCGCCCGCGACGTCGAGCGGGCCGCCGGCCTGTTCGCGACGACGAGCTTCTGGCGCGACCTGGTCGCCTTCAGCTGGAACCTGACCACCGTCGAGGACCGCGCCGGGGTGACCGACCTGCTCACCGCCACGCTCGACCGCACCGACCCCTCCGGCTTCGTCGTCAGCGAGGACCCCCAGGAGGCCGACGGCGTCACCACGGCCTGGTTCACCTTCGAGACCGCGGTCGGCCGCGGGAAGGGCCTGGTGCGCCTGGTCGAGGAGGACGGGCAGCCGCGGGCGTGGACGTTCCTCACCACGCTGTACGAGCTGAAGGGCCACGAGGAGCCGCGCGGCCCGGGCCGGCCGATGGGCGCCGAGCACGGGGCCAACCGGCAGCGGCAGACCTGGGCCGAGCGCCGGGCCCGCGAGGCGGCCGAGCTGGGCCGCACCGCCCAGCCGCACGTCCTCGTCGTCGGCGGCGGGCAGGGCGGCATCGCGCTGGGTGCCCGGCTGCGCCAGCTGGACGTGCCCGCCCTCGTCGTCGACCGGCACCCCCGGCCCGGCGACCAGTGGCGCGGCCGCTACAAGTCCCTGTGCCTGCACGACCCGGTCTGGTACGACCACCTGCCCTACCTGCCGTTCCCGGACAACTGGCCGGTGTTCTCGCCCAAGGACAAGATCGCCGACTGGCTCGAGTCCTACGTGAAGGTCATGGAGATCCCGTACTGGGGCAGCACCGAGGTCCGCCGCGCGGAGTACGACGAGGCGGCCGGCGAGTGGACCGTCGAGGTCGTCCGGGACGGGGAGGAGCTCACGCTCCACCCGAGGGAGCTCGTGCTGGCCACCGGCATGAGCGGCAAGCCCAACGTGCCGGTGCTGCCGGGCCAGGACGTGTTCCGCGGCGAGCAGCACCACTCCTCGGCCCACCCCGGCCCGGACGCCTACGCCGGCAAGCGGGTGGTCGTCGTCGGCAGCAACAACTCCGCCTTCGACATCTGCGGCGCGCTGTGGGAGCACGGCGCCGACGTGACGATGGTGCAGCGCTCCTCGACGCACATCGTCAAGAGCGACAGCCTCATGGAGATCGGGCTCGGGGCGCTCTACAGCGAGGAGGCGGTGGCCGCCGGCATGACCACGGAGAAGGCCGACCTCACCTTCGCCTCGCTGCCCTACCGGATCCTGCACGAGTTCCAGATCCCGGCGTACGAGCAGATGAAGGAGCGCGACGCCGACTTCTACGACCGGCTCGAGAAGGCCGGGTTCTGGCTGGACTGGGGCGACGACGGGTCGGGGCTGTTCATGAAGTACCTGCGCCGCGGCTCGGGCTACTACATCGACGTCGGCGCCGCCGACCTGGTGGCCGACGGCGACGTGGGGCTGGTGCACGGCCAGGTCGACCACCTGACCGAGGACGCCGTCGTGCTCGACGACGGCACCGAGCTCCCGGCCGACCTCGTCGTCTACGCCACCGGCTACGGCTCGATGAACGGGTGGGCGGCCGACCTCATCTCCCAGGAGGTGGCCGACCGGGTGGGCAAGGTGTGGGGCCTGGGCTCGGACACCACCAAGGACCCGGGGCCCTGGGAGGGCGAGCAGCGCAACATGTGGAAGCCCACCCGGCAGTCGGGGCTGTGGTTCCACGGCGGCAACCTGCACCAGTCGCGGCACTACTCGCTCTACCTGGCGCTGCAGCTCAAGGCCCGGCAGGTGGGCATCCCGACGCCGGTGTACCGGCTGGCCGAGGTGCACCACGTGCGCTGAGCCGCCGAGCCACTGCGCCCGCTGAGCCCGCCCGGCGCCGGGGAGTCCGGTCTCCCCGGCGCCGGTGCGTGTCCGGCGCTAGGGTCGGCGCGGTCAGCACCGGGCCGGTCGCGGGAGCCGCATGAACCTCGAGAAGGTCGTGTTCGGGTTCTTCGTGCTGCTCGCCGCGACGCTGAACTTCGGGTTCTTCCTCGGCGACATCTCCGACCCCGCGCTGCACAACGTCTACGAGCTGTTCGCCGCGCTCGTGGTCAGCCTCATCGCGACGGTGCTCAAGTTCGGCGACCGCACGCAGATCGGCGCGGTCCACCTCGCCACCAGCCTGGTCGCCGACCTGCAGCTGGTGGCGGCCACCATCACCTGGGCCTGGGCGGTGCACGTCTCCGCGGACGGGCTCACCGAGGTGACGACGGCGAGCATGGTGTCGCTCTCGGGCGGGGCGCTGCTGGCCAACGTGGTCTCGGTGGTGCTGCTCGTCATCGAGACCGTGTCCTTCCAGCGGCACTGACCGCCGTGGACGTCGCGCCGCCGCCCCCCGTCACGACCCGCGGACGGCGTCGGCGCCGGCGGGCCCCGGTGGTGCCGCGCGCCGAGGGGTCGGCGACGGTGTTCGTCGTCCTCCGGCGGATGCGCGCGCCGCTGATCACGCTCATCGCCATCTTCTTCGTCAGCGTGCTCGGGCTCTCGCTGATCCCGGGCGTCGATGCGGAGGGCAGGCCGGCCCGCCTCAGCCTGTTCGACGCCTTCTACGTCATGAGCTACACGGCGACGACGATCGGCTTCGGCGAGATCCCGTACGAGTTCAGCTACGGGCAGCGGCTGTGGGTGACCGCGACCATCTACCTGACCGTCGTCGGCTGGGCCTACGCGATCGGGTCGCTGCTGGCGCTGCTGCAGGACCGCGCGTTCCGCCAGGCGCTGGCGCTGCGGCACGTGTCCCGCAAGGTCAGTGCGCTGCGCGAGCCGTTCCTGCTGATCTGCGGCTTCGGGCAGGCCGGCGAGACGCTCGCGCGCTCCCTCGACGCCCTGGGCCGCCGGTTCGCCGTCGTCGACTGTGCGGAGAACCGCATCGACGCCCTCGAGATCGCCGGCCACCGGGCCGACGTCCCCGGGGTGGTCGGCGACGCCCGCGACCCGCACGTGCTCGGGGTCGCCGGGCTCGGGCACCCCTACTGCGAGGGCGTGCTGGCCGTCACCGGCGACGACGAGGCCAACCTCGCGGTCACGATGGCCGCGGCGCTGCTGCGTCCCGAGCTGCCGGTGGTGGCCCGCACGACGTCGGCGACGGTGGCGGAGCGGATGTCGGGCTTCGGGTCGCCGACGATCATCAACCCCTTCGACCGGTTCGGCGACCACCTGCGGCTGGCGCTGCGGACCCCGGCCTCCTTCCAGCTCATGACCTGGCTGGAGAGCGGCCCGGGCGCCGAGCTGCCGCCCCGGGGGAAGGCGCCCGCGCCGGGCCGGTGGCTGGTGTGCGGCTACGGCCGGTTCGGCCGGCACTTCGCCTCCGACCTGCGCGCGGAGGGACTGGAGGTGACCACGGTCGACCCCTCGCCGGAGGAGGAGCCGACCATCGTCGGGGACTCCGCGGACCCCGAGATCGTCCGGCGGACCGACCCCGCCTCCGCGGTCGGCCTGGTCGCGGCCACCGACAACGACACGACGAACCTCTCGCTGGTGGCCGAGGCGCGGCGGCTCAACCCCGACCTGTTCGTCGCGGCCCGCCAGAACCAGCCCGCCGACGCGGCGCTGTTCGCCGCGATGGAGGTCGACGCGCTGCTGGTGCCCACCGAGGTGGTCGCGCACGACGCCTACGCCCGGCTCAGCACGCCGCTGCTGTGGCGCTTCCTGCGCGAGCTGCCGCGGCAGACCGACGACTGGTCGGCCGGCGTCATCGACCGGCTGCTGGAGGCGTGCGGCACCCACCTCGAGGCGCTGTGGAAGGTGCGGCTCACCCCGGACGATGCGCCGGCGCTGCACCCCCACCTGGCCGGCGGGCGGTTCCGGCTCGCCGACCTGCTGCGCAACCCCGCCGACCGCGACACGACGCTGCTGGCGGTGCCGCTGCTGGCGCTGCGCGGGGACGAGGCGCTGATGGCGCCCGACGGCGGCCTGGTGCTCCAGCCCGGCGACGAGCTGCTGTTCGCCGGCCGGGCCGCGGTGCACCGGGAGGTGGAGGCCACGCTGTTCATCGACGGCGTCGCCGACTACCTCGTCACCGGCCAGCGGGTGCCGTCGAGCTGGATCTGGCGGAAGCTGAGCCGGTCGAGGCCCGTGCCGGACGCGACCCCCGCGCCCTGACCGGCCCCGACGGGGGGAGCCACATGGCCGGCGTCCGGACCCTCTTCGGCGGCCGCGGCGGCGACCCGGTCCGGCCGCCGCAGCTGCGCACCGACGACCACCGCTCCGCCTCGCGCCTGGAGCTGTTCTTCGACCTCGCGTTCGTCCTGGTGGTCGCCGAGCTGGCGATCGCGCTGCGCGAGGACGTGACCGTGCACGGGTTCGCCGTCTTCGCGGGGCTGTTCGCCACCGTCTGGTGGTCGTGGGTGAGCTCGACGCTCTACGCCAACCGCTTCGACCACGACGACGTCGTCTACCGGCTGTACAAGCTCGCCAGCATGGCCGCCGTCGTGGGGCTGGCGGCGTCGGCGTCGGAGGCCACGGGGGAGCGGTTCACCGTCTTCGTGCTCTGCCACGTCGTGCTGCGGGTGCTGCTGCTCCTGCAGTACCGGCGGGCGCACGTGCACGTGCCCGAGGCGCGGCCGATCACCCGGCTGTACATGCTCGGCGCCGGGGCCGGTGCGGTGCTGTGGGCGGTGTCGCTGGCGGTCCCCCGGCCCGCCGCGTACGCGCTGTGGGCGGCCGCGGTCCTGGTCGAGGCGCTGGTGCCGCTGCTGGCGACGCGGTCCTCGGCCGACGTGCCGCTGCACGTCGAGCACCTGCCCGAGCGGTTCGCGCTGTTCGTCATCCTCGTGCTCGGCGAGCCGGTGGCCGCCGTCGCGCACGGGCTCTACGACGCGAAGTGGTCGGCCGCCGCGCTGCCGGTGGCCCTCCTGGGGTTCGTGCTCGCCGCGGCGCTGTGGTGGAGCTACTTCGACCTCGCCGGCGCGCGGGCGAAGAAGCTGCTGGGCGAGGCCGGGGAGTCCAACGGCGCGCACTCCCACGACGTCTACGTCTTCGGGCACCTGCCGCTGACCCTCGCGCTCGCGTCGGTGGGCGCGGGTCTGGAGCTCGCCGTGGTGGAGGCCGCCGCCGGTGAGGTGCCGGCCGGGACCAGGCTGCTGGTGGCCGGTGGGGTGGCGGCCTACCTCGTCTCGGCCAGCCTCACCGCGTCGGCGATGACGGGACGGGTGCGACACGGCTGGTGGTGGCCGCTGCTGGCCGCGGTGGTGGCCGCGCTCGACGCGCTGCTCGAGTTGCCGGCGTGGGTGGTGATCGGTGCCCTGGCCGCCCTGGTGTCGCTGGTGGTCGTCGTGGGCCTGGTGCAGCGCTCGGCGGGGGAGCTGGAGACCGAGGAGGTCTGAGCCCCGCGGTGCGCAGGGACCTCCGACCCTCCCGCCGGCCGGTGGTGCGGCGTGCACTGGACCCGGCCTGCCGTGCACGGAGGGAGCGCCATGACGAGGTCCAGCACGCCGCCGCCCGGTGAGGGCCGGTACCGGGACATGTCGCCGGAGGAGAAGCTGATCGCGCAGTGGGAGGCGCAGCACGACGTCGCCGCGCGCGGCTCGCGGTGCGACCCGCTGGGCCTGCAGCACCAGCTCAGCCGCGAGCGGCTCGCCGACCGGACCCGGTCGGGCGCCCGCCGGCCCCCGGAGCAGGCGACGGCCGCGCCGCCCGCCCGCGAGCCGGTCGCGTCGGCGTCCGCCGACGTGCCGCAGGCCGAGCTGCCGCCCGCCGAGCCCCCGCCCGCCAAACGGCACCCGTGGCGGCGGTTCCGGCACCACGCGTCGGAGCACTGAGTCCGGGCACTCTCCCTCGACGTGGCGACAGGTCGAGTCGTCGACCCGTCGCCACGTCGAGGTATCCGCACGTCGAGGTATCCGCACGTCGAGGTGTCCGCACGTCGAGGTGTCCGCACGTCGAGGTGTCGCCGCGTCGAGTCGTCGCCTTGTCGACCCGGGCGGCTCAGAACGGCGGTGGATCGTCAGCCGGATCGGGTGATCCGCCGGGTGGTCTGGTGTCGTCCGGTGGTGGCTGGCGTGCGGCCGGGGGTGGGCGTACGCCCGGTGGGCGGGTGGTCCGGGTGATGCCGGAGGGTGTGGTGACCGTCAGGGTCCCGTCGTCGCTCATGGTGAAGCGCCAGCCGCGGGCGAAGGTCTTGAGCCGGTGGTGGGAGCGGCACAGGCAGCACAGGTTGGCGCAGTCGGTGGCCCCGCCGTCGGCGTGGGGGAGGACGTGGTCGGCGTCGGCCCAGCCGACCCGCTGCCCGCAGGTGGGGAACCGGCAGGTGCGGTCGCGGGTGCGCACGAACGCCTGCTGCGCCGCGGTGGGGGTGTAGCGGTCGACCGGGTCGGGCCGGTCCAGCACCGGACACCCGCAGTCCGGCTCGTCGACGCCGTCGGGGTGCCGGTCGCAGCCTGTGCGTGCCAGCCGGCGATGATGGTCAGCTGCGCGGTCACCGCCGGGCCGGTCTGCCAGGGCCGCTGGATCAGGTCGGCGACCACCGCGCAGCGCAGCTCGCCGATCGGCCGGGGGTCGCCGTCGGCCCTGAGCATCCGGGCCAGGCCGTCGATGACCGCCTCGCAGGCGGCGGCCACCTCCACCGGCAGGTCCGCGGCCAGCGTGGCCATGCCCTCCAGCGGCGAGGGATCGACCCGCACGTCCGCGCGGCGCCGCGCCTGCTCCTTCCGCCGGCCGACCGCGTCGGTGTCGAGGTCGAGCAGCAGGGCGAGGGCCTGCTGCTCGAGCCGGCCCACCGTCCACTGCGCGGCGTCGGGCAGCAGCGCCGCCTCGATCCGCCGGGCGATCCCCGCCGGGGCGTGCTCCAGCACGTCCACCAGCGCCCGGGCGCGGGCCTCGTCCAACTCACCGGCGGCCAGCGCGGCCCAGGTGGCGGGCAGGCGCTCCCGGTAGGTCCAGGCCCGGTGGGCCAGGTGGTTGGCGGTGCCGCGGCCGCAGTTGAGCACCACCGCCAGTTCGGCGGTGAAGAACTCCGACACCCCCGGCAGCTCGGTGTCCGGCGCCCACGAACCCGCCCGCGCGCCGGGAGTGCCGGGTGGCGGGTCGTCGTCATCGGGCGAGTCATCGGCCAGCCCGAGCACCAGCTCCGCCTCGTAGGCGGCGGTCATGGCCTCCAACCGCGCGACCCGTTGCAGCTCGGCGGCCTTCTGCTCCCGCGACAGCAGCGCCACCGGTAGCCGGCGGAACGGCGCGGGCGTCGCGATCACCGCGGCGAGCAGCGCCTGCTCGACCGGCGACCGGTGCTCCGCGACCTCCTCCACGACACCGAACCTACGGCGGAGGTACGACAGAACCTGCAGGTCAGGACGGGGTACACCGGATCCGGGACGACGGTGTGCGCTGAGGTGCAGCTCCGTCCAGGAGAACTGCGCATCCGCGCACACCGTCGAGGTGGCGAGCCAGTACACCGTGGAGTGTGGGAGCGGTGTGGGGACGCTGTGGGTGGGACGTGCCGCCCGCCGCCGACAGGCTCGACGCCATGACGAACACCGCTCCCGCCCCCGTCCCGATGGCCGACGTCCGCGACATGTACGTCGTCCACCGCGCCTTCCGACGCGAGTTCCGTCTGCTGCCCGAGCTGGTGCGCGCCGTCGCCCCGGGCGACACCGACTGCGCCGCCGTCCTCGCCGGGCACGCCCGCCTGGTGCTGCAGGGCCTGCACCTGCACCACACCGGAGAGGACGAGTACCTCTGGCCGACGCTGCTCGAGCGCTGCCCGCCCGACGCCGAGGTCGTGCACCGCATGGAGGCCCAACACGAGCAGGTCGAGGACCTCATCGAGCGGCTCGGCCCGGCGCTGGACCGCTGGGAGGTCGAGGCCCGGCCGGCCGTCGCCGAGGAGGTCGCCGGCACGATCGACGCGCTCCGCGAGGTCCTGCTCGTGCACCTGGCGGAGGAGGAGCGGGAGATCCTCCCGCTCGCCGAGCGGCACGTCACGCAGGCGGAGTGGGCGCGGCTGGGGGAGCACGGGCAGGAGGTGATGGCGAAGAAGGACCTGCCGATCCTGTTCGGCGCGCTCGTCGAGGAGTGCAGCCCGGAGGAGCGGGAGATGATGCTCGGGGTCGTCCCGTTCCCCGTCCGCGTCCTGCTGCGGACCGTCCTCGCCCGGCAGTACCGGCGCTACGTCAGCCGCGTCCGGGGGACCCGCTGATCCCGCGGGCCAGGGCCGGGACGTCCTCCGGGCGCAGCAGCCGGCCGGCGTCCCAGGCCCGCCCGAACGCCTCCTCGCCCAGCGTCGCGCGCACCTCCGGCAGCACCACGCGGGCCAGCTCCAGGTCGGGCGGGAAGGCCACCGCCACCGACGCCGCCTCCGCCGTCGCCGAGCCCGCCGCGAACAGCCGCGCCGCCAGCTCCGGCGACCCGCGGCGGGCCGCGACGACGGCCAGCCCCGGCAGCGTGTACGCCAGCGTCCAGGTGGTGCGGACCTCCGCGGCCAGGTCCGCGGCCTCGGTCCACCGGGCCAGCGCGGTGTCCTCGGCGCCGGCCAGCTGGGCGAGCGAGGCCTGCACGTTGAGCACCGTGGCCAGGGTGAACGGGCTGCCCAGCTCGCGGGCCAGCCGCTCGGCGCGGGCCAGCTCGGCGGTGCCCCCGGCGAGGTCGCCGGCCTGCAGCAGCAGCTGCCCCCGCGCGGTCACCGCGTGCGCCCGCGCCCACGCCTGACCGGTCTCCTCCGCCCGGCGCTCCGCCTCGTCGAGGTCGACGGCGGCGGCGTCGAGGTCCCCGAGGAAGACGGCGGCCGACCCGGTGAGCACCAGCGCGAGCGCCCGCAGGTCCGCGGCCCCGGCGTCGGCGGCGGCACGGGCGGCGTCGGAGGCGGCCGTGCGGGTCCCCGGGATGTCGCCCGACGCGTAGCGCAGCGCGGCGAGCCCGAGCAGCAGCCGGGCGGCGTCGTCGGGGGCCAGCCCGGCCGGGGACACCTGCGCCACCCAGCCCAGCCCCTCGGCGGCGCCGCCGCGCACCGCCCAGTACAGCCACGTCGCCTCGGTGAGCCGGGCGACGTCGGCCACGCGCCCGTCCGCCACCAGCCGGCCGAGGGCGGCGGCGAGGTTGCCGTGGTCGCGCTCGAGCCGGTCCAGCCAGGGACCCTGCTCCGGCCCGGTCAGCCCGTCGCGGGCACCGGCCGCGAGGTCGAGGACGGCGGCGGTGGCCCGGCCGGCGACGGCGTCGGCCTCGCCGGAGGCGGCGAGCCGGGCTGCGGCGTACTGGCGGACCGGCTCGAGCAGCCGGTACCGGGCCTCGGGCCCGTCCTCGACCACCACCAGCGACTGCTCCACCAGGCCGCCCAGCTCCGGGACGACGTCGTCGCTGCCGGCCACCGCCCGCGCCGCGTCCAGGTCGAAGCCGCCCGCGAACACCGCGAGCCGCCGCAGCAGCGCCTGCTCGCCGGCGGTGAGCAGCTCGTGGCTCCAGTCGAGCGCGGCGCGCATCGTGCGCTGCCGCTCGGGCAGGTCCCGCGAGCGGCCGGCGCCCAGGGCGTCGTCGAGCCGGCCGAGCAGCGCCGACGGCGGCAGGTAGCGGGCGTGCGCCGCGGCCAGCTCCAGGGCCAGCGGGAGCCCGTCGAGGCGGCGGCAGATCGCGGCGACGGCGGCGGCCGCGGCGTCGTCGAGGGCGACCGTGCGGCCGGCGGCGGCCGCCCGGTCGAGGAAGAGCCGCGCGGCGGGGGAGGCGGCGACGGTCGCGGCGTCCGCGCGCGCCGGGACCGGCAGCGGGCCGAGCGGGTACTCGCGCTCGGCCCGCACCCGCAGCGGCGCGCGGCTGGTGGCCAGCACGGCGAGCCCCGGGCAGCGGGCCAGCAGGCCGGCGACCTCCGGTGCCGCGTCGAGGACGTGCTCGGCGTTGTCCAGGACGACCAGGTGCCGGCGGGTGCCCAGCCGCGCGGCGACGGCGTCGGCCACCGGCCCGGCCGGCCGCTGCCCGCCCAGCGCGCGGGCCAGCTCGGGCAGCACCAGCCGGGCCTCGCGCACCGGCGCGAGCTCGACGACGGTGACGCCGTCGGGGAAGTGCGGGGCCAGCGCCCGTGCCGCGGCCAGTGCCAGCGTCGTCTTGCCGACGCCGCCGGGGCCGGTGAGCGTGAGCAGCCGGGTCGCGCCCGACCGCAGGAGCCCGCCGACCTCGGCCAGCTCCGCGTCCCGGCCGACCAGCGGCGTCGGGAGGACGGGGAGGTCCCGCGCGCTCCCGGTGTCGGCGGGCGCCGGTCCGCCGGGCCGCGCGGCCGCGGCCAGGGCCGCGCGGTCGGCGTCGTCGAGGGCCAGTGCGTCGGCCAGCGCGCGGAGGGTGTGCGGGTACGGGCGGCGCCGTTCCCCGCGCTCGAGCGCGCTCACGGCCTTCGCGGTCAGGCCCGCCCGGGCGGCGAGCTCCTCCTGGCTGAGCGCGGCACGTTCCCGCCACTGCCGCAGCAGCCCGGCCAGGGGACCGGGGCCGGCCGGGGTGGCGCTCATCGGCCGGGAGGGTATCCGGGCCCGGTCCCGGTTCGCCGGGGACCGCGCCGTCGGCGAGAGTGGTGCGGCCCAAGACCTCACTCACCGGAAAGGCCCCTCGACGTGCCCCCCTCGGACGACGGCGACCCCCACCTCGCGGAGTTCGGCTACCGACAGCACCTGGACCGCAGCATCGGCCGGTTCTCCAGCTTCGCGGCCGGCGTCAGCTACATCTCGATCCTCACCGGCACGTTCCAGCTCTTCTACTTCGGCTTCGGCGCCGGCGGGCCGGCCTACGTCTGGTCCTGGCCGCTGGTCTTCGCCGGGCAGCTGATGGTGGCGCTGTGCTTCGCCGAGCTCGCCGCCCGCTACCCGGTGGCCGGGTCGCTCTACAACTGGACCAAGCGGCTGGGCAGCGCGACGACGTCGTGGCTGGCCGGCTGGGTGATGCTCACCGCCTCGATCGTGACCCTCGCCGCGACCGCGCTGGCCTACCAGATCACGCTGCCGCAGCTGTGGTCGGGCTTCCAGGTCGTCGGCGACGGCACCGGCACCTACGACGTCGCCGTCAACGCCGTCCTGCTGGGCGGTCTGCTCATCACGTTCACCACGCTGGTCAACGCCTTCGGCGTGCGGCTGATGTCCCGCATCAACAGCGCCGGGGTGTTCATCGAGCTGGTCGCGGCGGTGCTGATCGTCGTCGTCCTCGCCCTGGCGATCACCCGCGGGCCGCAGGACGTCCTGTTCGACACCGGCGGCCGTGGCGAGGGGCAGCCGCTGGGCTACCTCGGCGCCTTCCTGGTCGCCGCGCTCGCCTCGGGCTACGTCATGTACGGCTTCGACACCGCCAGCTCGCTGGGCGAGGAGACGAAGGAGCCGTCCCGCACCGCCCCGCGGGCCATCATCCGGGCGATCACCGCGTCGTTCGTGCTCGGCGGGCTGATCCTGCTCTTCGGCCTCATGGCCGCCCCCTCCCTCACCGACCCGGCGCTGTCCTCGGGCAGCGGCGGCCTGCAGTACGTCCTGCTCTCGGTGGCCGGCACGGGGCTGGGCAAGGCGTTCCTCGTCTGCATCGTCGTCGCGGTCACCGTGTGCTGCCTGGCGGTGCACACCGCGGCCATCCGGATGACCTTCGCCATGGCCCGCGACAACGTGCTGCCGGCCAGCGCCCGGCTGGCCCACGTCGACCCGCGGCGGCGGACGCCGGTCGTGCCCGCCGTCGTCGTCGGCACGCTGGCGGTGGGCGTGCTGCTGCTCAACGTCCGCCAGCCGCAGGTGTTCACCGCCCTGACCAGCATGGCCGTGGTGATGATCTACCTGGCCTACCTGCTGGTGACCGGGCCGATGCTGGTCGCCCGGCTGCGCGGTCGCTGGCCGGCACCGGCGCCGGCCGGGCGGTTCTCGCTCGGGCGCTGGGGGCTGCCGGTCAACCTGCTCGCCGTCCTGTGGGGCGCCGGCATGGCGGTGAACCTGGCCTGGCCGCGGCGCGAGATCTACAACGCCACCGGCCCGCAGCACTGGTACCTGCAGTGGGCCGCGCCGCTGTTCATCGGCGCGATCGTCGCGGTGGGGCTGGCGTGGTACCTGCTGCGCCAGCGCAAGCGCACCGGCGTGCTGCCCGAGCACGCCGCCGTCATCGAGCCGACCCCGCCGCCCGCGCCCGCCTGAGCCGGGGCACCCCCCGCGCGACGCGGCCCAGCAGCCGGGCGCGCTGCGCGGGGGAGAGGGCGGCGAACACCCGCGCCATCGCCCCGGCGACCGCGGAGGGCGGCGACCCGACGTCGAGGTAGGCCGCCCACGCCCGCTCGGGCAGGGTGAAGAACGCGGCGAAGAAGGCGTCGGTGGCGGCGGTGTCCAGCGGCAGCAGCACCTCCAGGCCCAGGCCGAGCAGCGCCGCCGTCGCCCGGGGCCGGGCCGCGCGCACCGCCCGCCGGGCCGCGGCCGGGCCGCCCCCGCCGGTGAGCGAGGCCGCCACCCCGGCGCCCAGCCGCAGCGACGCGGCCACGCTGTAGCCGGTGGCCGGGTGCACCAGCCCGGCGGCGGCACCCAGCGGCGTGCCCGGGCCGCCGCGGGGCGGCGCGTCGAGCGGGATCGCCACCCGCTCGGCGGCCCCGGCCGGGCGCAGGCCGTGGGCGGCGAGCAGCGCGGCCAGCCGGTCCCGCAGGCCGGGCAGCGGCAGCGGCGGCCGGGCGGCGAGGGAGGTGGCCTCCAGCAGCACGGTGCCGTCGTCGAGGGGGAGCCCGTAGAGGAACGCCGGCGGCGCACCGGGTGCGGCCAGCGCCGTCCAGTCCATGAGCAGCGCGCCGCCGGGCGGCACGAGGTCGGGGACCGGACCGGCCACCACCTCGCCCCAGGCCCGCTGCTGCGCCGTCCCCGGCCCGCCACCGCGGGCGTCGAGGACCACCCGCGCGGCCAGCCGCCCGCCGTCGGCGAGGACGGCGACCTCCCCGTGCTCGACGGCCGTCACGCGGCCGGTGACCACCGTCCCGCCGGCCGACCGCAACCGGTCGAGCAGCGCGGCGTGCACGACGTCGTTGCGCAGCCGGGCGTAGCCGCGTGCGAGCCGCCGCTCGCCGCCCGCGGCGGTGCGGACCACGGTCGGGGCGTACCGCGCCGCGGCGGCGGCCGGGTCGAGGCCGAGCGGCACGGCCGCGGCGTCGAGCTCGTCGGCCCACAGGCAGTAGGTGGCCGGCCAGGCGCGCAGCGACGGGGTGACCAGCGCCGTCCGCAGGCCCGCCGCGGCGCACGCGGCCGCGGCCGACAGGCCCGCGGGACCACTCCCCGCCACCAGGACGTCGAGGTCGGCGGGGGGCACGGCGGCAGACCACCACACCCCCGGTCCGGGCGCCAGGCCGGGGGTGCGCGTCGGTCCGGGCGGGTCCGGGTACCCGGGAGGACGGAGTCCGTCGCCCGAGGAGGGACGTCGATGCGCGCCGGGGGACCGGTCGAACTGCCCGCAGCCGGAACGGTGCTGGCCGGTGACCTCACCGTGCCGCCCGGTGCCCGCGGGGTGGTCCTCTTCGCGCACGGCAGCGGCAGCAGCCGGCACAGTCCCCGCAACCGGGAGGTGGCCGCCGCGCTGCAACGGGCGGACCTCGGCACCCTGCTGCTGGACCTGCTCACGGCTGCCGAGGAGGAGGTCGACGCCCGCACGCGGGAACTGCGCTTCGACGTCGGGCTGCTCGCCGGCCGGCTGACCGCCGCCGCCGACTGGCTGGGCGGCGCGCCGGGCACCGCCGGGCTCCCGCTGGCCACCTTCGGCGCCAGCACCGGGGCCGCCGCCGCGGTCGTCACGGCGGCCGACCGTCCCGACCGCGTCGTGGCGGTGGTCTCCCGCGGCGGCCGTCCCGACCTGGCCGGGGAGGCACTGGAGCGGCTGCGGGCGCCGACGCTGCTGATCGTGGGCGGGGCCGACGAGCGCGTGCTCGAGCTCAACCGCGCGGCCACCGCGCGCCTGCGGGCGGTGCACGAGCTGGCCGTCGTCCCCGGCGCGACCCACCTGTTCCCCGAGCCGGGCGCCCTGCGGCACGTCGTCGAGCTGACGCTCGGGTGGCTGGACCGCTGGCTGCCGGCGCGTCAGGCCGGGTCGCCGTCGACGTAGACCCAGCGGCCGCCGACGCGGCGGAACCGGCTCCGCTCGGCCTGCACGTGCTGCTCCCCGCCGGCCCGGGCGGACGCGCGGAAGGTGACCGTGCCCTCGGCGTCGAACAGCCCGCCGCCGGTCGTCCCCAGCACCTCCAGCCCGGTCCAGCGCACCCCCGGGTCGAGGTCCAGCGTGCGCGGCCGGGTGGCGGGGTCCCAGGTCGCGAGGAGGTGGGCCGGGTCGCCGACGGCGAAGGCGCTGTAGCGCGACCGCATCAGCTGCTCGGCGCTCGCCGCGGTCGCCGTCCCGTCGTGCAGCCGGCCGCAGCACTCGGCGTAGGCCAGGCCGGTCCCGCAGGGGCAGCGTCGGGGGCGCACCCCCTCAGTCTTCAGCGATCCAGACGGCGGTGTCGGGCGGCAGGGCCACCGAGCGGGCCGAGGAGTGCACGCCCGGGCCCGACTCGAGCAGCACCTGCCCGCGCGAGCGGACCAGCACCGGCTCGCCGCCCATGTTGACCACGCAGCGCACCGTGCGGCCGGCGCCGGTGCACCGGACGGTCAGCACGTCGCCGCGGGTGCTCACGGTGGCCTCGCCCGTCCCCAGCGCGGGGTGCTCGGCGCGCACGGCCAGCGCCTGGCGGTACAGGTGAAGCACCGAGCCGGAGTCGCGGGTCTGCCGGGAGACGGCGTGCCGCTTCCACTCCGCGGGCACCGGCAGCCACGGCCTGGCCGAGCGGTCGCGGGAGAAGCCGACGCCGGTGGTGGCGTTCCACGGCATCGGCACGCGGCAGCCGTCGCGGCCGGCCCGCGCGCCGCCGCTGCGGTGGAAGATCGGGTCCTGCTTGCACTCGTCGGGCACGTGCGCCTGCGGCAGGCCGAGCTCGTCGCCGGCGTAGACGTAGGCCGAGCCGGGCAGCGACAGCAGCAGCAGGGCCGCCGCGCGGGCGCGGGCCAGGCCGGTCTCGCCGCCGCCGAAGCGGGTGACCATGCGGTCCTTGTCGTGGTTGCCCAGCACCCAGCTGACCGGTGCGCCGACCCGCCCGAAGGCCTCCAGCGCGCTGCCGATCGCCTCGGCGAACGCGGGGGTCTCCCACCGCGACTTGAGCAGCCGGAACGACAGCGACTGGTGCATCTCGTCGGGCCGCGAGTACAGGGCGACCTCGTCGAGGTCGGCCAGGCAGACCTCGCCGACCAGCATGGTGTCCGGGTACTCGTCGCAGATCGACCGCCAGCGGCGCCACACGTCGTGCACCTCGGGCTGGTTCCACGTCATCGCCTGCTCGGGGCCGTGGCCGAACAGCGTGGGGGAGTACTCGCCGGGGTTGTCCCGCAGGCCGGCGTCCTTGTAGAGGCCGTAGGCGACGTCGACCCGGAAGCCGCTCACGCCCCGGTCGAGCCAGAAGCGCAGGGTCCGCTCGAAGTCCTCGGCGACGGCGGGGTCGCGCCAGTTGAGGTCGGGCTGCTCGGGGGCGAACAGGTGCAGGTACCAGCGGCCGTCGGGGGTCCGCGACCACGCCGGCCCGCCGAACAAGGACCGCCAGTTGTTCGGCGGCTGCTCCGACGGCGGGGCGAAGTGGTACCGGGACGCCTCGGGGCAGTCCGGGTCGGCCAGCGCCGCCTGGAACCACGGGTGCTGGTCGGAGGTGTGGTTGGGGACGACGTCGAGCACCACGCGCAGGCCCAGCCGTCGCGCGTCGGCGACCAGCGCCTCGACGTCGGACACGTCGCCGTACTCGGGGTCCACCGCCCGGTAGTCGGTGACGTCGTAGCCGCCGTCCGCGCCGCCCGAGGGGTAGTGCGGGTTGATCCACAGCGCGTCGACGCCCAGCCACGACAGGTAGGGCAGGCGGGCGCGCAGGCCGGCCAGGTCACCGATGCCGTCGCCGTCGCCGTCGGCGAACGAGCGCAGGTACACCTGGTAGACGACGGCCGAGCGCCACCACGGGCCGTCCTGGGCGGGCGTCTCCCGGGACCACGGCTGCTGACCGGCGACGGTGCCGGCCGCGACGAGTCGAGCGGACATGCGCCCAGGATCGGCACTCAGCGTGGTCGGACGGCAGTGTCCCGACGCCAAAGGGTGAGGTCGTGATCGTCACATCTCGCCGAACGTGCAGGTGCAGGCGTCGGTGCGTGTCCTCCCGCACACCCGGATGGGCGACCGCCCCGTCCGTGTTGCACCAGCCGTCCCACGAGTCACGAGCCGCGGCAGCGCCGCGGCAGGGAGTACCCGCACCATGACCAGCTCGATGGCCGATCGCGCCGTCTGTCACCGTCACCCCCGGCACGTCTGGATCGCCAGCTGCCCCGACTGCACCTCCTGGCACCTCGCCGGCCTGCGGGCCCGGCGCGGTGAGGGCGCGGCGCCCCGTCCCCGCGGGACGGGGGACACGCCCGCGCAGACCGCCTCGGCGGCCTGAACCACCCCCTGACGCCCCTCCGGCCGCCCCCGGCCCGAGGGGCGTCGTCGTCCCCGGCCGCCGCGCCGTGCGGTTCACTGGTGGTTGAACGCTCGACGACCCGCTCCCACCCCGCAGGAGGACCGCCGTGCACCTGGGCATCGACAGCTTCGTGGCGGCGGTGACCGACCCGGCCACCGGTCGCGCCGTGGGACCGGAGGAGCGGATGGCCGACCTGCTGGAGGAGATCGAGACCGCCGACCGGGTGGGGCTGCACTCCTTCGGCATCGGGGAGCACCACCGGCCCGAGTACTACGACTCCGCGCCGCCGGTGATCCTGGCCGCGGCGGCCGCCCGGACCTCGCGGATCCGGCTGGGCAGCGCGGTCACCGTGCTGTCGGCCGCCGACCCGGTCCGGGTCTTCCAGCAGTTCGCCACCCTCGACCTGATCAGCCGCGGCCGCATCGACCTCGTCGTGGGCCGGGGCTCGTTCACCGAGGCGTTCCCGCTCTTCGGCCTCTCCCTCGCCGACTACGACGAGCTGTTCGACGAGAAGCTCGACCTGCTGCTGCGCATCCGGGCCTCGGAGGAGGTCACCTGGTCCGGCCGGCACCGGCCGGCGCTCACCGGGCAGGGCGTGTACCCCCGGCCGCTGCAGGACCCGCTGCCGGTCTGGGTCGGCGTCGGCGGCACGCCGCTGTCCTTCGTGCGCGCCGGGGTGCTCGGCCTGCCGCTGATGGTCGCGATCATCGGCGGCGAGCCGCGGCAGTTCGCGCCGTTGGTCGACCTGTACCGGCAGGCCGGCGAGCGGGCCGGGCACCGGCCCGAGGCCCTGAAGGTGGGCCTGCACGTGTTCGGCTTCGTCGCCGAGAGCACGGAGGCCGCCGCGGACACGATCTACCCCGGCTGGCACGAGATGTTCGCCAAGGTCTCCCGGGAGCGCGGGTTCCCCCCGCCCAGCCGGGCGCGGTTCGACGCCACCAGCGGGCCCGACGGGGCGTTCTTCCTGGGCGACCCCGACACCGTCGCCGAGAAGCTGGTGCGCGTGTCCGGGCAGCTCGGCGGCGTCGACCGGGTGTCGATCCAGATGACCAACCCGCGGCTGGCGCACGCCGACCTGCTGCGCGGCATCGAGCTGCTGGGCACCGAGGTGGCGCCGGAGGTGGCCGACGCCTGAGCCGCCCGCGCCGTCGAGTGAGCGGTTGCCGCCGCTCGGGACGGCGTGTCGCCGCGTGTCGCCGGCCGCAGCTGCGCGCTCGGGTCGCCGTCGTCAGGGGTCGCGCGGGAAGGGCGGGGCGTCGTCGGCCACCACCGCGCCCCGCTCACCCCGGGGGCGCTCGGGCCCGATCGTCGAGTCGCGCTCGGTCTGCCGCTCGGCCTCGGCGTTCACCACCGCGCCCAGGACGACCAGGAAGACGCTGAGCCACAGCCACACCATGCTGATGGCCACGCCGGCCAGGGAGCCGTAGGTGGCCGTGTAGTCCCCGAGGCTCTGCACGTAGCCGAACAGCGCCGCCGACGTCGCCAGCCAGAGGACCGTCGCGAGCACCGCGCCCCCGCTGATCCAGCGCCAGCGCGCCTGCCGCCGGTCGGGGCCGATCCGGTAGAGGACGGCGAGCACGACCACCATGAGCCCGGCCAGACCGAGCCAGAGCAGGACGGGTTCGACGGCGCGGACCGGTCCGGGTGCCCCGGCGACCACCGAGGACAGCAGGGTGGCGCCGGCGATCACCCCGCCCAGGAGCGCGGCCCCGCCCAGCACCACGGCCAGCCCGAGCCCGCTGCGCCGGAGGAAGCCCCGGGTCTCCTGCTCGTCGTAGGCCAGGGTCAGCGCGTCGACGAGGTAGGTGGCGGCGGTCGTCGCCGTCCACAGGGCCGCCACCAGGCCGCTGATCCCCCGCCAGGTGAGCACCTGGCCGGAGGCGGTGGTGATGCTGGTGAGCTGGTCGGCGACGAGGGGTTCGAGGTCGTCGGGCAGCACCTCGGCCATGTCCGACAGCTGGTCGAGGGCCTGCTCCGGGGTGTTGACGGCGCCGTAGATCGACAGCGCGGTCACCAGCACGGGGGCGATCGACAGCAGGGCGAAGAAGGCGACCGCCGAGACCTGCACCATCAGCCGCTCGCCGAACGCCTGCCGGGCGGACCGGCCGAGGACGTGCCACCACTCCCGGAGCGAGAGGTGGTGCGGGGACGTGGCGTCGCTCGACCCGGAGCGCGCGGCCGGCCCGCCGGTCGGCGCCCCGCTGCCGCGAGCGTCCGCCATGGACGGAGTGTGCCCGCTGCGCCGTCCCGGCACGCGGTGGGGCGGGTCGGGGGATCCCCGGACGCCGAGGACCAGGGACCGGTCCGGGCGTCGCCGGATACCCCGCCGCGGCCGCGCCCGGGAGGCTCGTGGCATGACACAGATCCCCTCCACCGCCTCCCGTCCCGAACTCCGCCGCGTCCGCTCCGGCGCGATGCTCGGCGGCGTCAGCACCGGCCTCGCGGTCCACACCGGCATCGACACCGTGCTGTGGCGGGCCGCGTTCGTGGCGCTGACCCTCGCCGGCGGCGTCGGCCTGGTGCTCTACGCCGTCCTCTGGGTGCTCACCCCGCCGGCGCCGCTGGCGCCGGGCGAGCAGCCGCGTCCGCTCGACCGGTTCGTCGACCGGCTGGCCGGCCGGGACGACGCCGCCTGAGCCGACGCCGCCCGAGACGACGCCGCCCGAGACGACGCCGCCCGAGACGACGCCCGAGCCGGGTGGGCGGGCCGCTCAGCCGCCGGGCGGAAGCAGCCGGGCCAGCTGCACCCGGGACCGCAGCCCGCGCTTGCGGTAGACGCTGGTCAGGTGGTGCTCCACGGTCTTCGGGCTGAGGAACAGCTCCGCGGCGATCTCCCGGTTCGACGCCCCCCGCGCCGCGAGGAGCGCGATCCGCGTCTCCTGCGCGGTGAGCGGCTCCTCCGGCAGCGGACGGCGGGGCCGCGCGGTCCGCCCGGTGGCCCGCAGCTCCTCCTCCGACCGCCGCGCCCAGTGCACCAGGTCCAGGGCGGCGAACGCGTCCGCGGCCGCGGCCAGCTCCTCGCGGGCGCGGGTACGGCGGCCCGACCGGCGCAGCCGCTCGCCGAACAGCAGCCGGGTGTGCGGGGTCTCGAAGGCGTCCGGCGCCGCGGCGTGGGCGGCCAGCGCCCGCTCGAACAGCGCGGTGGCCTCGTCGTCGTCGGGGCAGGCCAGGGCCCGGCAGCGGGCCACCAGCGCGGCGGTCGGCGGCAGCGGTGACCGCGACACCCGCTCGTACTCGGCGGCGAGTTCCGCGGCCTCGGCGAGCCGACCCAGCCCCGCCCAGGCCTCGACCAGCACCGGCGCCACGCCGAGCGGCTCGCCGAGCGGGCCGACCCCGCCGTCGGAGGCCAGCCGTGCCTCCAGCAGCCGCGCGACGGCGGCCAGGTCGCCGCGGCACAGGGCGCAGAACGCCTCGTTCACCGTGAAGTGGGCCGCCACCGCGGCGGTGCCGGCCCGGGTGACGAGGGCGCGGGCGCGGTCGAGGTACGCCGCCGCCTCGTCGTGCCGGCCGCGGGCGGCGGCCTCCCACGCGAGCAGCTCCAGGGCCGGGGCGGCGTCGGCGACGTAGCCGAGCTGCTCGGCGAGCTCGACGGCCTCCCCGGCGTCGGCGTAGGCGCCCGCGTGGTCCCCGAGCATCTCGGCCCGGCCGTGGGCGGTCATCGACAGCACGCTCACCAGCACCCCGAGGGCGCCGAGGGTGCGGGCCTCGCGCAGGCGGCGCTCGACGACGGGGACGGCGGCCAGCGGGTCGGCCAGCCAGCCCAGCGCGAGGACGAGCAGGGGCAGCAGCCGGGGCTCGGCGCGCAGCTCCGGGTCCGCCTCCATGCCCTCCACCGCCGCCCGGAGGTGCGGCCGGCCGCGGTCGGGGTCGCCGACGTGGAGGGCGGCGATCCCGGTGACCCATGCCGCCAGCACCCGCTGCAGGGGGTCACCGGTCTCCGCGGCGGCGGCGATCCGCCGCGCCGTCGCCTGCATCCCCGCCACGTCGCCGAGCCGGTGCTGCACGACGGCGAGGTCGGTGAGCACCCAGGCGGCGGTGCGGCCCTCCGCCGTCTCCGCAGCGGCCCGGAGCAGGTCGTGCGCGGCGGGCACCGAGCCCGTGTCCTGCTCGACCCGGCCGAGCACGTGCAGCACCTCGGCGCGCACCCCAGGGGGAGCCGCACCGCGCAGCACCTCACCGGCCAGCGCGCGGGCGCGGGCGGTGTCCCCGCCGTCGGCGGCGTCGCGCACGGCCGCGGCGAGCAGCGCCGCGGCCCGGGCGGCGTCGCCGGTCAGTGCCGCGGCCCGCTCGAGGGCCGCCGAGGAGGCGGCGAGCCCGCGGCGGCCACGGGCTCGGCCGGCGACCGCCGCCAGCTCGCCGGCCAGCGCCTCGTCCGGTCCGGCGGCGGCGAGTGCGCGGTGCCAGGTGCGGGCGACGTCGTCGCCGGTGCGCGCGGTCTCGGCGAGCAGGCGGTGGGCGCGGCGGCGGTCGGCGGGGGAGGCCCGGCGCCACACGAGGTTGCGCAGCAGCGGGTGCCGGAAGTCCAGGGCGTCGCCGGCGCACACGACGACGCCGTGCTGCTCGGCGGCGTCCAGCGCCGCGGCGGGGTCGGCGCCCGAGCGGGCGAGCGCCGCGGCCACGGTGGCGGCACTGCCGTCGTACGCCGCGGCCAGCAGCAGCACCGCCTCCCGCGCCCCGGGCGGCAGCGCGGCCAGCTCCGGGTCGAACGCGCCGGCCAGCGCCGGGCCGGTGGGCAGGTCCGCGGGCAGCGGCTCGGTGCCCGCACGCTGCGCCGGGGAGAGCGCCGCGGCCACCTCCAGGAGCGCGAGCGGGATGCCGCCGACGCGGTGGGCGAGCCGGCGCGCCACGGCGGGGGCCACCCGACCGGCGAGCAGCGTGCGGGCGTCCTCGGCGGGCAGTGCCGCCACCGGGAGGAGGTCGGCGCCGGGCACCGGGTCCGGGGACGGCCGCCGGGACACCAGCACCACGACCCGGTCCCCGTGCATCCGGCGGGCGGCGAACAGCAGCGCGCCGGCGGACTCGGCGTCGGCCCACTGGAGGTCGTCGACCACGACCAGCAGGGGAGTGCCCGACGCGGCCGCGGCCAGCAGCGAGAGGGTGCCGGCCCCGACCAGGTGCCGCTCGCCCGGGACGTCGGGCGGTCCCCAGCCCAGCGCCGCCGCGAGGGCCGCCGCCTGACCCGGCGGGACCCCGGCCAGCAGGGGGCGCAGCGGGCCGAGCAGCTCCAGCAGGACGGCGTGGGGGAGCGTCGCCTCCGACTCGATCCCGCGCGCCTGCAGCACGGTGGACCCGGTGGCGCGCGCGGCCGCGGCCCGCAGCAGCGCGGTCTTGCCGACGCCGGCCTCACCCTCGACGACCAGCAGCCCCGACCGGCCCGACCGGGCGTCGTCGAGGAGCCGGTCGATGCGTGCCAGCTCCGCCGTCCGGCCCACCAGGTCGGGGGTTTCCCCCGACGCGACGGCCTGCCCGCCGGCCGCACGCTCGTCCGGCAGGAGCCCATCGGGAGGACGCCATGACCACGACACCGGGGCGCAGCCTAACGCCGCGCGAGGCCCAGCTGAGGTGGATCGCCGCCTGGTTCGGAGCGCCGCTGGACCCGCGGCTGCTGCCGCGCCGGAGGCCCCGGTGACCGCCCCGGCGGTCGACCACCTGACCCTGACGGTGACCGACCTCGACCGCAGCCAGCGGTTCTACTGCGCGGTCCTCGACCTGGTCCGGCTCGCCGACTTCGGGGACGTCCGCGTGCTGGTGCACCCGGCCAGCGGCTTCACGCTCTCGCTGGCCCGCCACGGTGGAGGCGGCGGGCGCTTCGACGAGACCCGCACCGGGCTGGACCACCTCGGGTTCGCCGCGGGTTCCCGGGAGGAGCTGGCGGCCCGGGAGGCGCAGCTGGCGGCGCTGGGCGCGACGTACACGCCGGTCCGGGAGATGCCCCTCGGGTGGCACCTGAACTTCCGCGACCCCGACGGCATCGCCCTGGAGTTCGTCGCCCCCAACGCGCTGCTGGAGCAGGCGTACGCCGAGCTGCGCGACACCGACCTGTCGCCGGCGGGGATCGAGGCGCGGGCCCGCGAGGTCCTGGCCGCGGCGGGGGTCAGCCCCTGAGGTGCTCGGCGAACCAGGCGCCGGTGCGGGCCCAGGTGTCGGCCGCGGCCGCCGCGTCCGGCCGGATCCGCAGCACGTTCCGCAGCAGCGGGCGCAGCGGCCGCGGGCCGACCGGCGCGTCGTGCAGGAACCCGTGACCGACGCCGGGGTACTCGCGCACGTCGTGCTGGACCCCGAGCCGGGTGAGCACGGTCGCGAGCTCCGCGGCGGTGCCGCGCAGGCCCGGGTCCGCGCCGCCGTAGGCCGCGACGACGGGGCACGCCCCCAGCAGCGCGGTGTGCGGCTCCGCCGGCAGCCGCGCGTAGAAGACCGCCGCCGCGTCGAACCCGCGGGCGGCCACGTGCAGGGCCAGGCCCCCGCCGACGCTGGACCCCAGCACGCCCAGCCGGCCGGTGCAGCCGGGCATCGCCGCCAGGTGCGCGCGGGCGGCCTCGACGTCGGCGAACGGGCGCCCCCGCCCGGCGGCGACCGCCTTGAACGTCGGCACCAGGCCGCGCCGGGCGCCGCCGTCGGTGAACAGGTCCGGCATCAGCGCGAGGTAGCCGGCGTCGGCCATCCGCTGCACCTGCCGGCGCATGACACCGTCGATCCCGAAGGCCTCGTGCAGCAGCACCACCCCCGGCCAGGGACCGGGCCCCTCCGGGACGCCGAGGACACCGCGCAGCCCCGGTGTCCCGTCCGGTGCCGCGGGGATCGCGACGTCGCTGAGCGTGGCGGGCTGCAGACCGGTCATCCGCCGATGCTGGCAGAGCGGCGGGCCCCGGGACACCGGCTGCGCGCACGGAGGGCTTGGATCCGGCCGCGCCGTGTGAGGGGATGCCGGTACGCGCCCGGCGGCGGGCGCCGGACGCGGAGGTGCGCGGATGAGGGCGATCGTCGTCGGCGGCGGGGTCGCCGGCCCGGTGGCGGCCATGGCGCTGCAGCGGGCCGGGATCGAGGCGACGGTGCACGAGGCGCACCCCGCGCCGGCCGGGGACGTCGGCGCGTGGCTCGGCGTCCAGGTCAACGGCCTCGACGCGCTGCGGGCGATCGACGCCGAGGACGCCGTCCGCGCCGCGGGGTTCCCCACGCCCGTGATCGAGTTCCGCAACGCGGCCGGCCGGGTGCTCGGCGTCGTCCCCACCGGGGACCCCGGGCGGCCGCCGGGCATCTCGCTGCGGCGCTCGGACCTCTACCGGGCCCTGCACGCCGAGGCGCTGCGCCGCGGCATCGAGGTCCGCTACGGCTCCCGGCTGATCGGCGCGGAGGACACCGGCTCCGGCGTCACCGCGCAGTTCGCCGACGGCCGCACCGAGACGGTGGACCTGCTCGTCGGCGCGGACGGCGTCCGGTCGACGGTGCGGGCCCTGGTCGACCCCGGCTGCCCGCCGCCCCGCTTCGTGCCGGTGCTCAACACCGCCGGGTACTCCGAGCACACCCCCGACGACGCCGAGGTCGGCCGGCTGACCATGGTCTTCGGCCGGCGCGGCTTCGCCGGGTACCTCGCCGCGCCCGACGGCGGGACCTGGTGGTTCGCCAACCCGCCGCTGGCCGCCGAGCCGTCGGCGGAGGAGGTCGCCGGCACCTCCGACCTCGAGTGGCGGGGGGGGCTGGTGGTGCTGCTGGGGGGGGGGGGGGGGGGGGGGGGGGGGGGGGGGGGGGGGGGGGGGGGGGG
>NZ_JBJGYX010000063.1:0-30575 GCF_054050195.1 Geodermatophilus sp. SYSU D00710 | reverse complement strand
CCCCCCCCCCCCCCCCCCCCCCCCCCCCCCCCCCCCCCCCCCCCCCCCCCCCCCCCCCCCGCGCCCCCCCGCCCCCGCCCCCCCCCCCCCCCCCCCCCCCCCCCCCCCCCCCTCCTCGGCGGTCGCTCCGCTCAGGCGGCGGCGGCCAGGGCGGCCTGCTCGCGGAGCAGCCGGCGGCGGACCTTCGGCTCGCCGGTGGTCATCTTCCACAGCTTGACCAGCTGCGTGGGCAGGTTGCGGGCCGTCGTGTTCTGCAGCCAGCCGTTGGGCAGCGACAGCCGGATGATCTTGTGCCAGGCCGAGGCGACCTGCTTCGGCAGCGGCGCGGTGTGGTAGTTCAGGCCGTACCGGTCGAACAGGTCGCGGATCTTCGGCGCGATCTCGGCGTACCGGTTGCTCGGCAGGTCGGGGAACAGGTGGTGCTCGATCTGGTGCGACAGGTTCCCGGTCAGCACGTGCATGGCCTTCGAGCCGGAGATGTTGGCCGAGCCGAGCATCTGGCGCAGGTACCACTCGCCGCGGGTCTCGCCGTCGATGGACTTCTTCTCGAAGGTCTCGACGCCCTCGGGGAAGTGGCCGCACAGGATCACCGAGTTCGACCACAGGTTGCGCACGACGTTGGCGGTGAAGTTGGCCGCCAGCGTGGCGAGGAAGTTCGGACCCGACAGCAGCGGGTGGATGACGTAGTCCTTGCGCACCTGCCGGCCGATCTTGACCAGCACCTGCTTGGCCCGCCGGCGGAACTCCGGGTCGCCGGTCTGCTTCTTGGCGATGACGGCGCCGAGCTCGAGGTCGTACGCGGCGATCCCGTACTCGAAGAAGCACGCGTTGACGAAGCTCCACAGCGGCTGGCCGAGGTACATCGGCGTCCACGGCTGGTCCTCGTCGACGCGCATGATGCCGTAGCCGAGGTCGTTGTCCTTGCCGATCACGTTCGTGTACGTGTGGTGCAGCTCGTTGTGCGAGTGCTTCCACTGCTCGGCCGGGCTGGCCATGTCCCACTCCCACGTCGTGGAGTGGATCTTCGGGTCGCGCATCCAGTCCCACTGCCCGTGCAGGATGTTGTGCCCGATCTCCATGTTCTCGAGGATCTTGGCGATCGACAGGCCGATCGTCCCGGCGATCCAGGCCGGCGGGAAGCCCGAGGCCAGCAGCACCGCGCGGCTGCCCAGCTCGATCTTGCGGTGGACGTCGATGACCTTGCGGATGTAGCGCGCGTCGGACTCGCCGCGGCTGTCCATCACGCCCTGGCGGATCTCGTCGAGCTCCTTGCCGAGGAGCTCGATGTCCTCGGGGGTGAGGTGCTCGATGGGGTTGACGGCCTTCTTCTGCAGAACGGTCATGCGGTGCTCCTCGGGGTCGAGACGGTCAGTGGTCGATGTCGCAGGCGCCGGCGGCGGCGCTGACGCAGGTCTGGACGAGGACGCCGTCGCCGGGGGCGGCGGTGGTGACCTCGCCGGTGCGCAGGTCGCGGACGGCGCCCTCGCGGAGCGGGAGCACGCAGCCGTAGCAGATGCCCATGCGGCAGCCGCTGGGCATGAGGACGCCGGCCTCCTCGGCGGCGTCGAGGATCGGGGTGGCGCCGTCGGCCTCGAGCGAGGTGCCGTTCGTGGTGAAGGTCACCGTGCCGCCCTCACCGGTGACCAGCACCTTCGGGCGGAACCGCTCGGTGTACAGCCGGTCGGCGAGTCCGGCGGCGGCCCAGTGCTCCTCGAGCGCCTCCAGCATCCCGACCGGGCCGCAGGCCCAGGTGGAGCGCTCGGCGAGGTCGGGGACGAGGGCGGCGACCGCGGCGGCGTCGAGCATCCCGGCGGTGTCGGTGTGCTGCTCGACCAGCCGGATGCGGCCGGCCGCGGCCATGTCGCGCAGCTCGGCGCCGAAGACGACGTCGTCGGCGGTGGGCGCGGAGTGCACCAGGACGACGTCGGTGAGCTCGGGGTGGTTGCGCAGGATGCCCATGACGGGGGTGATCCCGGAGCCGGCGGTGACGAACAGCGCCTTGGCCGGGTGCGGCTCGGGCAGGCAGAACTCGCCGGTGGCCTGGTCGAGCTGGACGATCGTGCCCGGCCGCGCGCGGCGCACCAGGTGGTTGCTGACCCTGCCGCCGGGGATGGCCTTGACCGTGACGGTGAAGCAGCCGTCGGCGCGGCCGAGGTCGGAGGTGATCGAGTAGGCGCGCCACATGCGGACGCCGTCGACGTCGATGCCGATGCGGACGTACTGGCCGGGCCGGTGCGGTCGCCAGTCGGCGCCGGGGCGGATGACGACGGTGGCGGCGTCGCGGGTCTCGGGGAGCACCGCCTCGATGCGCCCGCGCAGGTCGGCGCCGGACCGCAGCGGGTCGACCAGGTCGAGGTAGTCGGCGGGCAGCAGCGGCGTGGTCACGAGCTCGGCGAGGCGGAGCGCGCGGTCGCGCAGCGCCCGCAGGCCCGGCCTGGCCGGGGAGGGGCGCGGAACGGTCGCGGTCATGCCCTCCACGGTTCCCTGCCGAACGTCTAACTACCTGTGCTCTGGACGTGAACGTGGCGCCGGATACTGTTCCCAGCGCACAACCGCGGTCACGAGGAGGTCACGGGTGACGCCCGAGCAGGGGACGTTCGCGCCGGAGGTCGCGGCGGCGATGGTCGCCGAGCTGCCGTCGGTGGCCGAGCGCACGGTCGCGGCGATCGTCGTCGAGGTGCCCAGCTACGCCGAGGCGTTCCGCGGGCCCATGGGACGCAAGATCGAGAACGCCGTCCAGCTCGCCCTCGCCGGCTTCCTGGAGCTGGCGACGTCGGCCGGCGGCGCGGACGCCAGCCGGCCCATCGACCCCGCGATCGAGGGTGCCTACTCCCTGGGCCGCGGCGAGGCGCGCACCGGACGGTCGATGGACGCGCTGCTGGCCGCCTACCGGGTGGGTGCCCGGGTGGCCTGGCGGCACCTGAGCGAGACGGCGGTGGCGGCGGGCATGCCGGCGGCGTCGCTGGCCCGCTTCGCCGGGCTGGTGTTCGCCTACATCGACCGGCTCTCGGCCGCCAGCGCATCGGGCCACGCCGACCACCTGGCCGCCAGCGGCCGCGAGCGGCGGCGGAACCTCGAGCGGCTGGCCGGCCTGCTGGTCGCCGGCGCGCCGCCCTACGAGCTGCTCGCCGCGGCGGAGCGGGCGGACTGGACCCCGCCGCGGACGCTGACCGCCGTCCTGCTGCCCGAGGCGGGCGCGCGCGACGCCATGGCGAACCTGGACGCGCGGACGCTGCAGGCCGGCGAGGACCTGCCCGGCGCCGAGCCGTCGACCGAGCGGGCCGTGCTGCTCGTGCCCGACGCCGAGGGCTTCGCGCGGGCGGGACTGCTGACCTCGCTGAGCGGTCGCGGCGCCGTCGTCGGGCCGCCGCGGCCCTGGCAGGACGCGCGGTCGTCCTACACGCGGGCGCTGCGGGCGGTGCAGCTGGAGCTGCTGCCCGACGGCGACGGGGCGGTGGACACCGAGCTGCGGCTGGCCGACCTCGTGCTGCGCGCCGACGCCGAGGCGCTGGCCGACCTGCGCGCCCAGGTGCTCGCCCCGCTCGACGGTCTGGGCGCGGGCCCGCGGGAGAAGCTGCTCGAGACCCTGCGCTCGTGGCTGCTGCACCACGGCCGGCGCGAGCAGGTGGCCGCCGAGCTCTACGTGCACCCGCAGACGGTGCGCTACCGGATGGGGCAGCTGCGCGACCTCTACGGCAAGCGCCTCGACGACCCGCAGACGGTCCTCGAGCTGACCCTCGCCCTCGGCGCCCGCTGACGGAGGCCGTTCCAGCACGTCACCCGGGGCGCAGCACCGCCACGAGGAAGTCCGACCCGGCGGTGAACGGGTGCAGGTGCCAGCTCGACAGCAGCAGGTCGGGCTCCAGGCCTGCGGCGCGGGCGTCGGCGAGGAAGACGGCGAAGTCGTAGTCGCGCCCGGCGCCGAACCCGACGACGGCCCGCCCGCTCTCGGCCAGGTGCCCGCGGAACCGGCGCAGCACCTCCCCCCGGGTCGACGGCGCCAGGAAGGTCACCACGTTGCCCGCGCAGACGATCGCGTCGAACCGGTCGGGCAGGTCGAGCTCGGCGAGGTCGCCCACCAGCCAGCGCGGCCCCGGGTGGTCCTCCTCGGCCGCGGCGATGAGCACCGGGTCGACGTCGACCCCGACCACGGTGTGACCCACCGACGCCAGGTGCCCGCCGACGCGGCCCGGGCCGCAGCCGGCGTCGAGCACCCGCGAGCCGCGCGGCAGCATCGCGTCGACCAGCCGGGCCTCGCCGACCAGGTCCATCCCGCCCGCGGCCAGGTCCCGGAACCGCTGCACGTACGCGGCCGAGTGGCCGGGATCGGCCGCGGTCATCCGCACCCAGGCGTTCTCCGTCACGGCTCCATCGTCGGTGCCCGCCAGTCCGGTGGGTCGCCCGGGTGCAGCGCGGGGTCGTCGGCGGCCAGCGTCCGCACCGGGCCCGGCGGGGTGAGCGGCCCCTCGAACCGCACGGTCACCCGGCCCAGCCCGCGTCCCCACACCCAGCCCGCGCCGAGCTCGTCGTGCACGACGTCCTGCCCCGGCCACCAGCGCCGGTCGGCCGGCGGCTCGGGTGCTGCGGGGCCCGACTCGGCGGCGTCCTCGGGCTCCTCCGTCCCCGTGCCGTCGGCGAACAGCTCGCCCTGCGCGTACTGCGACAGGCCGGACACGCCGACGCCGAGCAGCCGCAGGCCGCCGCCGGTGCCGGCCTCGGCGAGCAGCCGCCGGGCGATCGCGGCGACCTGCCGGGCGTCGTCGGTGGGCTGGGGCAGCGTCTGCGAGCGGGTCGTGGTGGTGAAGTCGTAGCGGCGCAGCTTGACCGTCACCGTCCGCCCCGACAGGGCCGAGGCCCGCAGCCGCCCACCGACGCGGGCGGCCATCGCGTCGACCAGCCGGTTGAGCTGGGCCAGGTCGGTGAGGTCGCGCTCGAAGGTCTCCTCCTGCGAGACCGACTTGGCCTCCCGCTCGGCCACCACCGGCCGGTCGTCCTCGGCGCGCGCCAGCTGGTACAGCCCGGTGCCGTGCGCCCGGCCGGCGAGCGCCACGAGGTCGGGCAGCGACTTGGCCGCCAGCTGCGCCACCGTGCCGACGCCGACCTGGCGCAGCCGCTCCGCCGTCGCCGGGCCCACGCCGCCCAGCCGGGTCACCGGCAGCGGGTGCAGCACGTCGAGCTCGCGGCCGGGCGGGACGACGACGAGGCCGTCGGGCTTGTCCAGGTCGGAGGCGATCTTGGCCATGAGCTTGGAGCTGCCGATGCCGACCGAGCCGGTGACACCGCCGGTGGCCGCGGCGATGCGCGCCTTGAGGTCGCGGGCGAGCGCCGTGACGCCGTCGACGGAGAGGTCGTGGCCCGGGCCGGCGGCGAGGTCGACGTAGGCCTCGTCGATCGACACCTGCTCCACCAGCGGCGACAGCTCGCGCAGCAGGCCCATGACGACGTCGGAGGTCCGCCGGTAGGCGCCGAACCGGCCGCCGAGGAACGCCGTCCCGGGCGGGCAGCGGCGCCGCGCCTCCGCCGTCGACATCGCCGAGCGGGCCCCGTAGGCGCGCGCCTCGTAGGACGCCGTGGCGACGACGCCCCGCCCGCCGGTGCCCCCGACGACCACCGGCCGCCCGCGCAGCGAGGGCTTGTCGCGCTGCTCGACGGCGGCGAAGAACGCGTCGAGGTCGAGGTGCAGCACACTCGCCTCCCGCCGCACGCCCCCATTCTCCGCCGCCGGGACGACGGGACGGCTCAGGCGGCCGGGAGCGGCACGAAGCGCCGCAGCTTGCCCGACGGCGGGCGCGGGATCCGGTCGACGGCGGTGACGCGCACCTGCGGGTCGGGCACGCCCAACCGGGCCAGCTCGCCGGCGACGGCCGCGGCGAGGGCGTCGCCGTCCAGCGGCCCGGTGGTGTGGACGGCGATCTCCGCACCGCGCGGGGTCTGGCGCACCTGGTACTCGACGACCTCCCGCCTCCGCGACAGCGGCGACCGGAACACGTGGGGGTGCACGCGCAGGCCGCCGTAGGCGAAGACGTCGTCGAGCCGGCCCTGGGGGTCCTCGATCCGCCGGTGGGTGCTGCCGCACGGGCAGTCCCCCTCGACGAGCGCGAGCTGGTCGGTGAGCTCGTAGCGGATCAGCGGCAGCGCCGTGTTGTAGAGGTTGGTGAGGAACACCTTGTCCGAGCGGACCCCGGCCGGGACCGGACGGCCGTCCTCGTCGACCAGCTCGTTGACCATGAGGTCGTCGGCGAGGTGGGTGCCGTGCCGGCAGGGCGAGCCGTTGCCGCCGGCCTCGGAGGTGCCGTACCAGTTGCCGACCGGCACGCCGAACGCCTCGGTCAGGGCGGCGCGGGTCTCGGGCAGCAGGGGCTCGCTGGCGGCGATCACCCAGGCCGGGGCGATCCGCAGCCGGCCCGCGCGCGCCTCGGCGGCGAGCTCGTGCAGCGCCGAGGCGTAGCCGCACAGCAGCGGGGGCCGGGCGTCGTTGAGGCCGGCCACGAGCTCCGCCGTCGGGAGGGTGACGGGGAAGCGCAGCAGCTCCACCTGCGGGGTGGTGAAGGTCTGCGGGGCGGCGCTGGTCATGTGCGTCGGCGCGGCGGCGGCCACCACGGCCAGCCGCGGGCGGACACCGGCGAGCGCCGGGTCGGTGCGCAGCGCCCGGAGCGGGTGCCGCATGAGGCTCCAGTAGACGGTGGCCCAGCCCTCCCAGTCGTAGACGAAGACGCCGCGGCGTCCCGAGGAGCCGCCGGAGGCGCAGGCGTGGTAGCGGTCGAAGAGGTAGGCGTCGGAGGTCAGCCGGTCGAGGTGGTCCTCCACGACGTCGAGGGTCAGCCGGTCGTCGGTGACGATCTCGTCGAAGGAGCCCATGAGGTCGTCCTTGGTCATCACCGGCAACTCGCGGAGGCTCTCCTCGGTGACCTCGTCGGGGTCGATGCCGGCCAGCCGCTTGCGGTGCCAGGGCGAGAGGTCGCGGGCCACGCGGACCAGCCGGCGCAGGGCGTCGCGGCGGTGCGCGGCCAGCCGGTCGGGCGGCTCCTCGAGACGGGCCAGCAGCGCGGGGGCGAGGGCGGCGGCCTCGGCGAGGTGCCGCTGCCGCAGTTCCTGGTAGTCGGTCATGACGGCGACGCTAGGAACGGGCGGGCCGGCGGTCTGGCGTACCGGTACGTGCCGCGGTACCCGATCCGGCGAGCCCGCCGTCGGCCGCGTACCGGGCCAGCTCCACCCGCGAGCGCACCCCCAGCCGCGCGTAGGCCCGCGCGAGGTGGCCCTCCACGGTGCGCTCGCCGATGAACAGCCGGGCGCCGATCTCCCGCGCCGTCAGCCCGGCCGCGGCCAGCTCGGCCACCTCCCGCTCGCGGGGCGTCAGGGAGCCCGGCCCGCGCGCGGCCGCCGCGACCCGCCGGCCGTGCGAGCCCAGCCGGCCCAGGGCGTCGAGGACCGCCGTCCGCCGGACCAGGGCGCCGCAGGCGGCCAGGCCCTCCGCGGCGGCGGCGAGCTCCGCGGCGGCGCGGTCGCGGTCGGCCGTGGCGAGCCCGAGCAGGTGGCGGGCGCGGGCCAGGTACACCGGCCAGCTCGCCGCGGACAGCACCCCGACCGCCCGCCGGGCGTGCTCCTCCGCGGCCCGCCGGTCGCCGGCGGCGAGTGCGGCCCACCCGGAGGCGAGCGCGGCCAGGCCGGCGTGGGCGGGCACGCCGGTCCGTTCGGCGACCCGGTCGAGCGCGGCCCCGGCGGCCGGCTCGGGCCGGCCGGCCGCCGCGGCCACCTCGGCCAGGTCGACCCGCGCGGGCAGCACCAGGAGGATGCCGAGCTCGTCGGAGCGCTCGGCCAGCCGGCGCAGCTCCGGCACGACGTCGGGTCCGCGGCCGGCGAGGACGGCGCACAGGGCGGCGGCGTGGGCGACGACCTCCCCGTACGTCCCGTGGTCTCCCTGGTACGGACGCCGGGCCAGCGCCAGGTACCGCGCCGCCTCGGCGTGCTCGCCCAGCTCCGCCGCCGACGCCGCGGCCGGTGCGAACGCCCACGCGTGCCGGCGGGCCGGGACCGGTGACCCGGCGGCCCGCCGCGCGGCCGCCACCGCGCCGGTGTGGTCCCCGGCCAGCCAGCGGACGAAGACCTCCAGCGGCAGCGGCGGGTCGTCCGGCAGCGCGGCCGCGGCCTCCTCGAGCAGCGGCAGCCCCTCGGCGACCCGCCCGGCCAGCACCAGCCCCTGCCCCTGGTTGGCCAGCGCCATGGCCAGCCGGTAGGCGTTGCCCTGCGCCCGGGCCGAGTCGACCACCTCGGCCAGCGCCGCCCGGCTCTCCTCGAACCGGCCGCAGACCAGCGCCGCCAGGCCCACCGTGCGCAGCGCCCGCCCGAGCACGACGCCGTCCCCCTCGCTGCGGGCAGTCGTGACGAGGTCCGCGGCCCGGTCGCACAGGGCCGGGGCACCGGCGCCGGCGAGGTGGTCGATCCACGCGCCCTCGTGCGCGGCCAGCAGCGCGCCGCGCCGGTCACCGGCCGCCGCGAACAGCTCGCCCGCCTCGCGGCACAGCCGGCGGGCCTGGCCGAGGTCGCCCTCCCCCCACGCGAGGAAGCCCGCCAGGCGGAACCGCACCCGCGCCCGCGGCTCCGGGTCGGGCACGCCCGCGAGGGCGGCGTCCATCGCCCGCAGCGCGCCGATGCCGGACAGGGCGTGCTCGTCGGCGCGGTGGTCGAGCACCCACTCGGCGTCCCACCGCAGCGCGTCGACGACGGCGCGCCAGCGCGGGTCCCCGGCGGGCAGCAGCTCGACCAGCGCCCCCAGGACGGCGAGGGCCTCGGGGTAGGCACCGGCGGCCTCGGCCCGCCGCTCCGCCTCGAGGAGGACGGCGACCGCCTCGTCGTCGTCGGCCCCCGCGGAGGCGGCGACGTGCGGCGCGGCCTCCCCCACCCGGCCGGCGTCGGCCAGCACCCGGCCCACCTGCCGGTGCAGCAGGCGGCGGCGGGCGGCGCCGATCCGCCGGTACACGACCTCGGCCAGCAGCGGGTGCGCCGGCTCGTAGGCCAGCCGCAGTCCGCGCTCCTCCTCGGTGACCAGGTCGGCCCGCACGAGGGTCTCCAGCCTGGCGGCCAGGGCGGCGGGCTCGGCGCCGGCGAGGGCCACGAGGCTGCGGAGGTCGGTGCGCCGGCCGAGGACGGCGAGCAGCTCCAGCAGGGCGACGGCGTCCGGTCCGACCCGGGCCAGGTCGAGCTCCACCCGCGCGGCCAGGGAGTCCGGCAGCTCCTGCAGCTCCGGCGCGGCGAGGTCGGCCCCCTCCGCCTGCAGCGCGCGGAGCAGCTCGAGGGCGGCGAACGGGTTGCCGCCGGACCGGCGGGCCAGCCAGCCGGTCAGGGCGGCGGGCACCGGTGTCCCCGGGCCGAGCGCCGCCCCGGCGAGGTCGCCCAGCGCCGCGTCCGGCAGCGGGCCGACCGGCAGCCGCCGCAGCAGCCCGTCCTGCTCCAGCGCCAGCAGCACCTGCTCGACCTCCGCCGCGGCGCGCAGCGGCGCCGGGCGCACGGTCGCCAGGGCGAGGACCGCCGCGTCGGCGCAGCCGTGGGCGACCGCGTGCAGCGCCTCCAGCGAGGAGACGTCGGCCAGGTGCAGGTCGTCGAGGCGGAGGACGACGGGGTGCTCGGCGGCCAGCGCCCGCATGAGCGCGGTCAGGGCCGCCACCAGCCGCGGCCGGGACGGCGCCGCGTCCGGGCGGACCCCGGTGGCCGCGGCGACGCTGCGCAGCAGGGTGGCCAGGTCGGCCTCCGACCCGGCGCACAGCCGCGCGACGTCCTCCGGCGGGAGGCCGCGCAGGTGACGCTCCAGCGCCTCGCCCCACAGCCCGAAGGGCGTGGTGGACCCCAGCGGGAAGGCCCGGGCCGCCAGGTCGGTGACGTCGGGCCGGCGGGCCACGAGCTCCGCGGCGAGCCGGGTCTTGCCGGCACCGGCCTCGCCGGTGAGCAGCACGCCCCGCCACTCGCCGCGGGCGGCGCGGTCCAGCTCACCGTCCAGGACGGCGTACTCGCGGTCGCGACCGACCAGTCGCGGGCCGCGGACCGTCCGCCGCACTGCCATCGCGGGCCCCCTCGGGAGATCTTCGGGGGCCCAGGGTTCTCCTCCGCGGTGCCGCTGTCAGCCCTGCCGGCGACGGCTCAGCGCAGCGCGAGCACCAGGCAGACGACGGCCAGCGCCAGCGCCACCGGCGTCATCACCAGGCGCTCGGGCCGGCTGCGCGAGATCGCGTTGAGGAAGACACCGAGGGCGAGGTAGCCGGTGAGGACCCAGATGCCGACGTCGGCCAGGCGCCGGGGCAGCACGGTGACGGCGCCGGCCGCCTGCAGCACCAGCAGGGCGAAGACGGCGTAGAGGACGACCGCCACCGCGCTGCCGACCCGCAGCCGCGCGGGCAGGACCTCGTGCTGCCCGCCCCACGCGAACCGGCCCAGCGGCGCCCCGCCGACCAGGAGGACCTGGAACACCGTCAGCCCGGCGAGCAGGACGACACCCACGACGGCGACCGCGACCACGCGCGCAGGCTGGCCGCGGGCGGCCCCCGGCCGATGTGCGCCGGCGCCGCGTTCGAGGCCCGGGAACGCGCCGCGGGCGCACACCCTCGGCAAGGCGCCCGGCCTCAGCCGTCGGTGAGTGCGGCCGGCGGCAGCCAGTCGGCGTCGAGCAGCTCGGCGATCTCCTGCAGCGATGACGTGTCCGCGCCCGCCGTCGACCCGCTGACCGCCAGTCGTTCGACCATCACCCGCGCCACCTGCTCCTCGACGGTGCCCTCGGCGAAGGCCACCCGCCACGGGGAGACCTGCCCGTCGCGGTGGGTGCGGCCGGTGACCTGGCGGGCCTGGATGCCGGAGAAGCGCGGCTGGTGGAACAGGCCGACCCGCGGCGTGGTCGACGCCGTCGTCCCGGCCGGCAGCAGCTCGCCGGCGTGCAGGCTGATCGACGCGGTCACGGTGAACACGCACACCGGCGCGGCGCCGGTCTGGAACCGCAGCCGCTCGGCCTCGACGTCGAACCGGTCCCGGCCGTAGATGCTCGCCACCGGGATCCCGGCGTCGAGCAGCGCCTCGCGGATGGGGTCGGCGGCCGTCTCGACGAACTCCACCGACACCGCCACCTGCCGCTCGGCCTCCACCTGCGCCCGCACCCAGTCGACGGTGGCCTGCGCGCGGATCAGCCCCGCCTTCTGCCGGAACCGCAGCAGCGCCGCCCGCCCGCGCGCGCTCTGCCGGGCCCGCCGCGCCAGCTGCATCTCGGCCCGGAACTCCTGCCACTCCGACTCGTAGGCGCACCGCTCGGCCGGGGTCAGCGCCACCGGCGTCCCGGTCACCGACACCGGTCCCCACGGCGCCGGGCGGTGCAGCGTGGCCGGCGGGTCGGCGTCGGTGAGCCAGCCCTGCAGCCGGGCGAGGTCGGTGCGCCGCCGCTCGGCGTCCTCGGTCCAGGCCCAGCCGTACCGGCCGCGTTCCACGTGGAACCCGTGCTCGGCGAGCTTCGCCGGCAGGTCCCCCCACGCGCGGAGCGGCTCACCGTGGACCTGGGCGAACTGCGGCGCCAGGTAGGGCAGCTCCAGCGGCGTGTGCGCGGGGGTGGCGGTGGCGGCGATGACGAAGGGGACGTCGGTGGCGCGGGCGCCGCCCGAGACCGCCTTCCAGTGCTTCCACCGCTGCGTCGTCGTGTGCCGGACCATGTGCGCCTCGTCGGCGATGACGACGTCGAACCGCAGCGTCGACACCTTCGCCAGCCGGTCCCAGGTGGTCACGCACCAGCGCAGCCCGCCGTCGCCGAAGCCGGCGATCGAGCGGGTCCAGTGCGGGATGGTGATCGCGGCCGGACGGTCGGCGACGACGAGCACCCGCTCGCCGCCGCGCAGCTCGCAGATCTCCCGGGCGGCCATGACCGCGGTACCGGTCTTGCCGACGCCGGGGTCGTCGCCGAGCAGGAACACCCGGTGCCCGGCCGCGGCCGAGGCGACGACGGCCTCCGCGCCGGTGCACTGCTCCTCGCGCGGCACCAGCGGGCGGGCCTCGGGCAGCGGCCGCGGCGTCTCGTTGAGCTCGTCCTCGAGGAAGCGCTCGAACGTGTACGGCGGCGGGTCGTAGGGCGCCAGCGCCGCGGGCAGGTCCGCGCCGACCCACACGTGCGCCTGCAGCCCGGCGTGCCAGACGGCGCCCGGTGCCGGCGCGCGGAACGGGACGGCGAGCACCCACACCCGCTCGCCCGGGCCCGCGGTGGGCAGGTCGGGCACCGCCGGCCGGCGGGCCGGCGTCCGCCTCCTGGCCGTCCGGCGCTTGGTCGTGGTGGCGGCGCGGCGCCGTCCGGGCATCGTGGGACCTCCCCCGTCGTCCCGGGCACGGTAGGTCGCCGGACGCCGGGCATCTGGTGGAATCGCCGGATGGGGCCGCAGTCTGACGAGGGGTTGGCAGCGCGCACCGTCGGCGAGGCCGGGCCGCGGGTCGTCTTCGTGCACGGCCTGTTCGGCCAGGGCAAGAACTGGACGACGGCGGCGAAGGGGCTGGCCGACGGTCACCGGGTGACGCTGCTGGACCTGCCCAACCACGGGCACTCGCCGTGGACCGACCGGGTCGACTACGTGGACATGGCCGACCTGGTCGCCGCGGAGCTGGCGTCCTTCGGGGAGCCGGTGACGCTGGTCGGGCACTCGATGGGCGGCAAGGTGGCGATGCAGCTGGCGCTGCGCCGGCCGGAGCTGCTGCGCGCGCTGGTCGTCGTCGACGTCGCGCCCGCGGAGTACCCGGTCTCCGGCGGCCGGACCGACGACCCCGACGAGGAGGCGTCCCCGTTCGGCGCGTTCATCGCCGCCATGCGGGCGGTCGACCTGGGCTCGCTGCGCACCCGCGAGGACGCCGACCGGGCGCTGCGCGAGGCGGTACCGAGCACGATGGTGCGGTCGTTCCTGCTGCAGAGCCTGGTCCGCGAGGGGGTCGGCTCGGGCCGCTGGCGGTGGCGGCTGAACCTGGAGACCCTCGAGCGCGACCTCGGCGAGCTGCGCGGCTTCCCCGAGCCGCCGCCCGGTGCCACGTTCGACGGCCCGGTGCTGTGGATCGCGGGCGCGAAGAGCCACTACGTGCTCCCCGGGGACCGCGGGCGCATGGAGGAGCTCTTCCCGCACACCCGGCTGGTGAAGGTCAAGCACGCCGGTCACTGGGTCCACTCCGAGCAGCCCGAGGTGTTCCTGCGGACCCTGCAGGCCTTCCTGGACGCCGTCGAGCGCTGAGCGCGTGGGCCGGACCGTGGCTCAGGCGAGCGGATCGACCCACCGGACGCCGGGGAAGCGGGCGAAGTCGGTGTCCGCCGTCGCCACCGCGAGGCCGTGCTCGATGGCCAGCGCGGCGAGCTGTGCGTCCGGGACGAGGTTGCCCGTGGCGCCGGTACGACGCAGCAGGTCCCCGAGGATGCGGGCCGTGCGCTCGGTGGCGGCCGGGACCCAGACGCCGTCGACCTCGAGCCACTCCGCGACGTAGGACCACGCCTCCTCGGCGGTCAGCGGCCGACGGGTCACCCGCGGGTGGGTCGCGATGCGGACGAAGGCCCCGATCGTCTGCCACGGCAGGCCCACGCGACCCGCGCCGTCGAGCGCCGTCTCCCACCAGGCGCGCGCCGCCTCGTGCTGTGGCGCGGCGGTGCTGACGGCGTAGAGCAGCAGGTTCGCGTCGACCAGCATCAGGTCGTGCCGTCGAGCAGGTCGAGGACGTCCCCGACGTTGCGGACGTCGACGGTGAACGCCAGTTCCGCGGTGCGCTGGCGGAACGGCCGGACGGCACGGCGCGGGACCAGGCCGGCGCGGACGAGGCGGTTGACCGCTTCGCTGACCCCCAGGCCCTCCTCGCGGCGCAGGCGCTCGATCGCTGCGGCGACGTCGTCGTCCAGTGTCACCGTGGTCCGCACCACCCGAGGTTACATCGTGATGCGCACGCGTCCGCATCACGATGCGCGACCCTCGGCCGAACCGTGCACTCCCGCGGAAGTGCACGCCTGGAGGACGTCGCCCGCCGCTGCCATCCTGGCGGTGTGACCAGCGAGTTCGTGCCGCACCGGCCGCACCCGGCGCTGCGCGGGCTGGTCGCCGGCGCCGTCGGCTACCGGCAGCAGGGCCTCGCGCCGGGCACGCACCGGGGACTCCCCTCCCCCGCCCTCACGCTGGTCGTCACCCTGGACGAGCCGCTCGACGTCGCCGCCCACCCCGACCCGGCGCAGCCGCCGGGCCGCTACGACGCCCTCGTCGGCGGGCTGCACACCACCCCGGCGCTCATCCGCCACCCCGGCCGGCAGACCGGGCTGCAGTTCGCTCTGTCCCCGCTCGGTGCCCGCCGGCTGCTGGGCGTGCCCGCCGGGGAGCTCGCCGCCCTCGACGTCGACCTCGCCGACGTATTGGGCAGCACCGAGCTGGTCGAGCGGGTGCGCGCCGCCGGGACCTGGGCAGAGCGGTTCGCCGCCGCCGAGGAGGTGCTCCGGCGCACGGTCGTCGACGGCGACCCCGCCCCCGAGGTCGCCGAGGCCTGGCGGCTCACCGTGGCCGGCGGCGGGCGGCTGCGGGTCGCCGAGATCGCCCGCCGGGTGGGCTGGTCCGAGCGGCACCTCACCGGCCGCTTCCGCGCGGAGACCGGCCTCGGCCCCAAGGAGGCCGCCCGGGTGGTCCGCTTCGACCGCGCGCGCCGGGCGCTGGCCACCCGTCCCCGGCCCGGCCTCGCGGACCTGGCCGCGACCACCGGCTACGCCGACCAGGCGCACCTGACCCGCGAGTGGCGGGCGTTCACCGGGCTCCCGCCGCAGCGCTGGCTGGCCGCGGAGTTCGGATTCGTCCAAGACGGCGGTGCCCGGGACGCGGCAGGGTCGGCGGCATGAGCTCCCCACCGCCCACCGTGTGGCCCGCCTTCCGCGCCGCCGACGCCCCCGCCCTGATCCGCTGGCTGGTCGACGTCCTCGGCTTCACCGAGACCCTCGTCGTCCGCGACGGCGACCTGGTCGTGCACGCCGAGCTCGCCTGGCCGGCCGGCGGCGGCGTGATGCTCGGGTCCGCCCGTGACGACGGCGGCTGGCCGGTGCGCCCGGGCGGCAGCGGCGCCTACCTGGTCACCGACGACGTCGCCGCGGTCTGGGCGCGGGTGCGGGCCGCCGGCGCCGAGGTGCTGCGGCCGCTCACCGAGCCGGCGCACGGCGGCGAGGAGTTCTCCGTGCGCGACCCGGAGGGGAACAGCTGGAGCGTCGGCGACTACCCGGGCGCGCCCCCCACGTGACGGAGGACGACGTCCGCGCCCTCGCCCTGGCCCTCCCGGAGGTCACCGAGGCCGACCACCACGGCCGCCCGTCGTTCCGGCTGGGGACCGCCGTGCTCGCCACGCTCTGGGCACCGGGCATCCTGAACGTCGTGGTCGGGGAGTGGGAGGCGCGCGCGGCCGAGGGCGGCGCGGTGTCGCTGCTGTGGTGGGGGAAGCGGCTCGCGGGGGTGCAGGTGGACCTCGCCCGGGCCGACGAGGCGCTGGTCACCGACCTGCTCGACGACGCCTGGACCCGCCGCGCCCCGGCCCGGCTGCGGCGGGCCCGCCCGTGACCTTCCCCCGGCCGGTGCCGCTGATCGGCGACGCGACCTCGGCCGAGCAGCGGGCCGGCGACCCGGCCGGGTGGGCGATGCCCGACGACGCCGAGGGCCTCTACGCCGTCGTCGCCGCCCGCCGCGACGTCCGCCGCTTCCGGCCCGACCCGGTGCCCGGCGAGGTCCTCCGCCGGGTGCTCGCCGCCGGGCACGCCGCCCCGTCGGTCGGGCACAGCCAGCCGTGGCGGTTCCTCGTCGTCCGCGACCCCGCGGTCCGCGACCGCGCCGCGGTCCTCACCGACCGCGAGCGGCTGCGGCAGGCCGCCGGGCTCGAGCCCGACGCCGCCCGCCGGCTGCTGGACCTGCAGCTCGAGGGCGTCCGCGAGGCGCCGCTGGGCATCGTCGTCTGCTGCGACCGGCGCACGCCCGCGGCCGGCGTCCTGGGCCGCGCCACCTTCCCCGACGCCGACCTGTGGAGCTGCGCCGCGGCGATCCAGAACCTGTGGCTCGCCGCCCGCGCCGAGGGCCTGGGCATGGGCTGGGTGACGCTGTTCCGCCCGGAGGAACTGGCCGGGCTGGTCGGGCTGCCCGACGGCGTGGCCACGCTGGGCTGGCTGTGCCTGGGCTGGCCCGACGAGCGCCCGCCCGCGCCGGGCCTGGAGCGCGCCGGCTGGTCGCGGCGGCTGCCGCTGGACGCCGTCGTCGTCGAGGACCGCTGGCCGGCCGGCGACGGCGGCCCCGCCGCTCCTCCCTCGCACCTGCGCGCGCCCGCCCGCGAGGCGGTGGTCGGCGCCCGCGACGAGGCCGACCGGCTGCTCACCACCCCCGGCTCGCTGGGCGTGCTCGACCGCGCGGTCGACCGGGTGGTGGCGCTGGGCCGCGGCGAGGTCACCGGCGGCACGCTGGTGCTGGCTGCCGCCGACCACCCGGTGGCGGCGCTGGGGGTGTCGGCCTACCCGGCGACGGTCACCCGTGACGTGGTGCGGGCGGCGCTGGCCGGGACGGCGGTGGGCGCCACCGCGGCGGCCGCGGCCGGGCTGGCCACCGTCGTGGTCGACGCCGGGGTCACCGGCGACCCGCTGCCCGGCGCGGTCGACGCCCGGCCGGCCGGTCCCCGCGGCGACCTCGCCGCCGCGCCCGCGATGACGCCCGGCGACGTCGCCCGGCTGCTCGCCGCCGGCCGCGCCGTGGGCAGCCGGCACGAGGGCCTGCTGGCGCTCGGCGAGGTCGGCGTCGGCAACACGACCGTCGCGGCCGCCCTCGCCGCCGGGCTGCTCGGCGCCGACCCCGCCGCGGTCACCGGCCTGGGCGCGGGCGCCGACAGCGACGTGCTGGAGCGCAAGCGCCGCGTGGTCACCGCCGCCGTCGCCCGCGCCGGCACGGGCCTCGACCCGGCACGGGCGCTGGCCGAGCTGGGCGGGCCGGAGCTCGCGCTGCTCGCCGGCGTGGTGCTCGGCGCCGCGGAGACGCGCAGCGCTGTCGTCCTGGACGGGTTCGCCGTCTCGGTGGCGGCCCTGGCCGCCGTGCTGCTCGAGCCCGGCGCGCAGGCCTGCCTGGTGGCCGGGCAGCGCAGCCGGGAGCGCGGTCACGACCTCGTGCTGCAGGCGCTGGGTCTCGAGCCGCTGCTGGACCTGCGGCTGCGGGCCGGTGAGGGCGCCGGCGCCGCCCTGGCCGCCGGGCTGCTGCTCGACGGCCTCCGCATCCGCTGCGGCACCGCCCGGGTCGGCTGAGCGGGATCCTCAGGTCAGCGGGAACGGCGCTGCCAGCTCCGTGGACACCGGGAAGCGGCGCACGTCGAGGGTGGCCAGCTCCAGCCCGTCGACCTCGGCCACCGCCGCGACGAGGTGGTCGCCGAGACCGAACCGCGCTCCCCGGACTCCTCCCCGGCCAGGACGCCGAAGGCCTCCTCGATGGCGGTCAGGTCGGCCTCGAGGTCGGACGGCGCTGCGGACACCCCCCGGTCGACCAGACGTCGGACCAGTTCCGCCCGGGAGATGCCCTGGGCGCGGGCGACGGCGTCCGGGACGGCGGTCTGCGCCTCGTCGAGGTGGGTGTTCGTCCGCCGCATGCACCACGACGCACACCGCGCCGGCGCGCCAGGCCGGTCGCGCGAGCTGCGGTCGCGGGCCAGGATCGGCGGCGTGACCGATCCCCGTGCCGGCCAGCCCGCCTCCCCGTCCGACCTGGTCGACGTCGCCTCGCTGGTGACCGCCTACTACACGCTGGTGCCCGACCCGGCCGAGCCGGCGCAGCGGGTGTCGTTCGGGACCTCCGGGCACCGCGGGTCGTCGTTCGACACCGCGTTCAACGAGGCGCACATCCTGGCCACCACCCAGGCCATCTGCGAGTACCGGAAGGCGCAGGGCTACGACGGGCCGCTGTTCCTCGGCCGCGACACCCACGCGCTGTCCGAGCCGGCCTGGGCCAGCGCGCTCGAGGTGCTGGCCGCCAACGACGTGACGGTGCTGGTCGACGCCGCCGGCCGGTACACGCCGACGCCCGCGGTGAGCCACGCGATCCTGACCGCGAACCGGGGGCGGACCAGCGGCCTCGCCGACGGCATCGTCGTCACCCCGTCGCACAACCCGCCCCGCGACGGCGGGTTCAAGTACAACCCGCCGAACGGCGGTCCGGCCGACACGGATGCCACCAAGGTCATCGCCGACCGGGCCAACGAGCTGCTCGCCGCCGGGCTCGACGGAGTCCGGCGGGTGCCCTTCACCCGCGCGCACGCGGCCGCGCAGCGCCACGACTTCCTCGGCGCCTACGTCGACGACCTGCCCGCCGTGCTCGACCTCGACGCCGTCCGCGACGCCGGGGTGCGGATCGGCGCGGACCCGCTGGGCGGCGCGAGCGTCGACTACTGGGCCGCCATCGCAGAGCGCCACCGCCTCGACCTCACCGTGGTCAACCCCCTGGTCGACCCCACGTGGCGGTTCATGACGCTGGACTGGGACGGCAGGATCCGGATGGACTGCTCGTCGCCGTCGGCGATGGCCTCGCTCATCGGCAAGCGCGCCGACTACGCGATCGCCACCGGGAACGACGCCGACGCCGACCGGCACGGCATCGTCACGCCCGACGCCGGCCTGATGAACCCCAACCACTTCCTCGCGGTGGCGATCTCCTACCTGTTCGCGCACCGGCCGGAGTGGGGCGACGACGTCGCCGTCGGCAAGACGCTGGTGTCGTCGTCACTGATCGACCGGGTGGTCGCGGGGCTGGGCCGGCGGCTGGTCGAGGTGCCGGTCGGGTTCAAGTGGTTCGTGCCCGGCCTGCTCGAGGGCACCGTCGGCTTCGGCGGCGAGGAGTCGGCCGGGGCGTCGTTCCTGCGCCGGGACGGCCGGGTGTGGACCACGGACAAGGACGGCATCCTGCTGGCGCTGCTGGCCTCGGAGATCCAGGCGGTGACCGGCAGCTCGCCCTCGCAGCTGCACGCGGAGCTGGTGTCCCGGTACGGCGAGTCGGCCTACGCGCGGGTGGACGCCCCCGCCGGCCGCGAGCAGAAGGCGGCCCTGGGGAAGCTGTCGCCCTCCGACGTCACCGCCACCGAGCTGGCCGGCGAGCCGATCACCGCCAAGCTCACCGAGGCGCCGGGCAACGGCGCGTCGGTCGGCGGGCTCAAGGTGGTCACCGAGAGCGCCTGGTTCGCCGCCCGCCCGTCGGGCACCGAGGACGTCTACAAGGTCTACGCCGAGTCCTTCCGCGGCCCGGAACACCTCACCCGGGTGCAGGAGGAGGCGCGGGCCGTGGTCGACGCCGCCCTCGGTGGCTGACCCCACCCCGACGGGGGACGGCGCGGGCGGGCAGTGGCCCCAGACTGGGCCCATGACCGGTCCGCCGTACGAGCAGGAGTGGGACGTCGTCCCGCCCGGGTCCGCCACGACGCCGTACGGCACACCTCCCGCTACCGCGTACGGGCAGCCGCTCCCCTACGGTCCTCCGCCCGGCTCCGGGTACGGCCCGCCACCCGGCTACGGCCCCGGTCACGGCTACGCCTACGGCCCCCCGGCCGGGTACGGCTGGGGCCTGCCGCTCGCGCCGCCGACCTGGCCGGCCGGCCCCGGCCGGCCGGGCGTGGCCACCACGGCGGGGGTGCTCGGCATCGTCACCGGGAGCCTGAGCGCGCTGGTGGCGCTGTTCCTGCTGGTCGTCGTCCTGGGCGGCGACGACGACGCGCCGACCCTGGTGCTCGTGCTCGGCCTCCCCTGCGGCGCCGCGCTGGTCGCCGCCGGCATCCGGCTGCTGGGCCGGCACTCGCCGACGCCGCTGTTCGCCTCGGCGCTGGCGGCCGTGGCGGTGCTGGTCCTCGCGCTGGCCGTGGGCGCCGGCACGCTCGACCCCGACGACCTGGTCGGGCTCACCGCGTTCCTCGTCTTCGCGCTGCCCCTGCCGGTGCTCACCGCGGTCTTCGCCCGGCTCCCGGCCACCGTCGGCTGGGCCGCAGGCAGGTAGCCCCGGCGGGCCGGGCGCGCGGCCGGTGGTTCAGCGGCGCCGGGCCTTGTCGGCGTACATCGCCGCGTCGGCCTCGCGGACCACCGTCTCCTGGGCCTGCTCGGGGTCGGTCCCGCCGTCGACCGACCCGATGCCGATGCTCAGCCCGACCTGCACCGTCGTCGGCCCCACCGTCAGGGTGCCCGGCAGCGCCTCCCGGAGCCGGGTGGCGAGGGCCTCGGCGTCGGTGCGCTCGGTGTTCTCGCAGACGACGGCGAACTCGTCCCCGCCCAGCCGGGCGGCGGTGTCGCTGGCCCGCAGCACCGAGGTCAGCCGGCCGGCCACCGCGACCAGGACGGCGTCGCCGGTGGGGTGGCCGAACTGGTCGTTGACCGCCTTGAACCCGTCGAGGTCGAGGACCAGCACGCACGTGGGCGTGTGCTCGCGGTGACCGCGCTCGAGGGCGTGGCGCAGCCGGTCGCGGAAGAGCAGCCGGTTCGGCAGCCCGGTGAGCGGGTCGTGGGCCGACAGGTGGAGCAGGCGGGCCTCGAGCCGCTTGCGGTCGGTGACGTCCTCCACCACCGTCACCAGGTGCGGGATGGTGCCGTCGGGCGAGCCCTCCACCCACGACGTCGTCACCTGCACCGGGACCTCGCTGCCGTCGGGGCGCAGGAACCGGCACTCGTACCGCGCCCGGCCGTGGCCGTCGCGGAGGCCGTCCAGCACGGTGCGGGCCCCGGCGGCGTCGTCGGGGTGGGTGACCGCGGAGAGCGTGGTCCCGGGGAGTTCCTCGGGGGATCGGTGGAGCAGGTCACCCAGTGCGCGGTTGGCCGCGATCAGCTCCCCCTCCGGCGTGCACAGCGCGACGCCCATGGGCGAGTTGGTGAAGGCACTGCCCAGGTCGGGGTGCCGCACCGCTCCCATGGACTCGACGTCGTCCACGGACCACCTCCGTTTCCTCCCCCCGATTCGTGTGGTGACCAGGGTGTTCCCTCCCCGGTTCCACGTGGAACCTCCCATCCGGGCAGGATGGTGCCTGGACCGCGCGCAGAACAGGAGAGCGATCATGACGTCGGACTTCGATCTCGTCCTGCCGACCGCGGTCGACGTCCGCGAGGTCGGCATGCGCGACGGACTGCAGCTGGAGGCGCCGGTCCCCCTCGAGGGCAAGCTGGCGATGCTCGACGCGCTGGTGGCCACCGGCGTGCGCCGGATCGAGGTCACCTCCTTCGTCTCGCCCAAGGCGGTTCCCGCGCTGGCCGACGCCGACCAGGTCGCCGCCGAGCTCTCCCGCTGGCCGGAGGTGCACTGGTCGGCGCTGGTCGCCAACCCGCGGGGCGCCGTGCGTGCCGTCGACGCCGGCCTCGCGCACCTGGAACTGGTCGTCTCGGCCTCCGACGGGCACAGCCGCGCCAACGCCGGCCGCTCGACCGCCGAGGCGCTGGCCGGGGTGGCCGAGGTCGCCGGGCTGGCGCACGGCGCGGGCGGGTCCCTCGAGGTCGTCGTCGCCACCGCGTGGGACTGCCCGTTCGACGGCCGCACGCCGATCGCCCGCACCGTCGACGTCTGCCGGGCCGCGGTCACCGCCGGCGCCGACGCACTGTGCCTGGGCGACACCATCGGCACGACGACGCCCGCGCGTGTGGTGCGCCTGCTGCAGGCCGTCCGCCGCGCCTGCCCCGGGACGCCGGTCGCGGTGCACTTCCACGACACCCGCGGCACCGGCCAGGCCAACGCGCTGGCGGCGATCCAGGCGGGGGTGACCCAGCTCGACGCGTCCGTCGGCGGCCTCGGCGGCTGTCCGTTCGCCCCCGGCGCCAGCGGCAACATCGCCACCGAGGAGCTCGTCTACTGGCTGGAGGAGTCCGACGTGCGCACCGGCATCGACCTCGACGCGGTGCTGGCCGCGGCGCGGGTCACCGAGTCCGCGGTCGGCCACGAGCTGCCCAGCTCGCTGTACCGGGCCGGCGGCCGGTCGGTGCCGCGCGCGGCCGCCGCCACCCTCGCCTGACCGGTCCCGTGGAGGTCATCGACCCGCGCGTCATGCGCGACGTGCTGGGGCACTTCGCCTCCGGCGTGACGGTGGTGACGGCCGACACCGGCGACGGGCCGATCGGGTTCACCTGCCAGTCGTTCAGCTCGCTGTCGCTGGACCCGCCGCTGGTGGCGCTCGCGCCGGCCCGCACCTCGACGACGTGGCCGCGGCTGCGCGACCTCGGCCGGTTCTGCGTCAACGTGCTCGCCGAGGACCAGTCGGCGCTGTCGGCGGCCTTCGCCCGCTCCGGTGTGGACAAGTTCGCCGGGGTGCGGTGGCGGCCCAGCCCGTACGGCTCACCCGTGCTCGACGGCGTCGTGGCGTGGATCGACTGCACGCTGTGGGCCGAGTACGACGGCGGTGACCACACGATCGTGGCGGCGCGGGTGCTCGACCTCGGCGCCGACCCCGACCGCCGCCCGCTGCTGTTCCACCGCGGCAGCTACGGCCGCGCCGAAGCCAGCAACGAGGCATAGGAAGCCATCCGCACGTCCTGGCCACGCAGACGTGGGGATGGCTTCCCATGCCTCGCCTCAGGAGAAGCGGACGGCGATGAGCGCGACGTCGTCCCGGCCGTCGAGGGTGCCGCTGACGGCGGCGTCGCACAGCTCCCCGGGTGAGGCCCCGGCGGGCAGCGCCGCCAGCCGCCCGAGCAGCGCCTCGATGCCCTGGTCCAGGTCGGAGCCGGGCGTCTCGACCAGGCCGTCGGTGTAGCCGAGCAGGACCGACCCGGACGCGAGCTCCACGGTGCGCACCACCCGCTTCGCCTCGGCGTCGACGCCCACCAGCATCCCGGTGGCGCCGTCGACCGGATGCACCGTCCCGTCGGGCGTGCGCAGCACCAGCGGCGGGTGCCCGGCGTTGGCGACCTGCGCGGTCCACGGCCCGCCCGGCGCGGCCGGGGGCAGCAGGCGGACGTAGGCCATGGTGGCCATCGACGCCACCTGCAGGCCCTGCACCAGCCGGTCGACGCGGGTCAGCACGGTGCCCGGGTGCGGGTCGGGGGCGTCCCACAGGCAGGCGCGGATGAGCCCGCGCAGGTGTCCCATGGCGGCGGCCGCGGCGACGTCGTGGCCGACGACGTCGCCCACCACCATCGCCACCGAGCCGTCGGGGAGCTGCAGCAGGTCGTAGAAGTCCCCGCCCACGTCGGCGGCGGTCGAGGCGCTGACGTAGTGCGCCGCGGCCTCCAGCCCCGGGATGTCGGGCAGCTCGGGCAGCAGGGAGCGCTGCAGCGTGTCGGCGACGGCGTGCTCCTGCTGGTAGAGGCGCACGTTGTCCATGACCAGCGCCGCCCGCCGGGCGAGGTCCTCGACCAGGCCGACGTCGTCGGGGGTGAAGGGGCGCTCGTCGGAGGTGCGCACCAGGGTGATGGCGCCGCGGGTGCGGCGGCGGGCCACCAGCGGGACGCCCAGCGCGCTCACCGCGCCCAGCCGCTGGGCGACGTCCTGGGCGACCGGCGAGGCCATCAGGTCCTCGAGCCGGTCGGGCAGCCGCTCGACGAGAACCGATCGCGACGAGTCGATGCTGCGCTGCCCCGGGGAGCCGGGCGGGAGGCGCAGGGCGTGCCCGCCGTCGTAGCGGCGCAGCTCGGTGCGCTCCCGCTCGCGGTCGCGGTACACCACCTCGCGGATCTCCCCGGAGGGGTCGACCAGGGTGATGAGCACCCAGTCGGCCAGCCCAGGCACGCACAGGGTCGCCAGCCGGTCGAGCACGTCCCCGACGTCGAGGGTGGCGATGAGCGAGCTGGTGGCCTCCGCCATCAGCGCCAGCCGGGCCTGCGCGCCCTCGGCGTCGCGCTGGGCCCGCTCGGCGTCGGCCCGCGCCTGCTCGGCGATCGCGCGGGCCAGCTCGGCCTCCTGCCGGGCGGTCTGCTCGGCGGCGAAGGCCGCCTCGCGCTCGGCCTCCACCCGCACCCGCTCGGTGACGTCGGTCTGCACCCCGACGAAGCTGACCAGCTCCCCCTCGCCGTCGAAGACCGGGCTGATCGCGAGCTGGTTCCAGAAGGCCGTGCCGTCGCGGCGGTGGTTGAGCACCGTGATGGTGAGTGGCTCCTGGGCCGCCAGCGCCCGCCGGATCTCGGCCACGCTCGCCGGGTCGGTGCCCGGGCCCTGCAGGAAGCGGCAGTTGCGGCCGACCGACTCCTCGTAGGAGTACCCGGTGATCCGGCTGAAGGAGGGGTTGACCCAGACCAGCGGGTTGTCGCGGCGGCGGGGGTCGGTGATGGTGAACGCGATGTCGGTGGCCACGACGGCGCGCTCGCGCAGCGCCTGCAGCTCGGTGTCGGAGTCGGCGGTGCGGCCGACGCTCTCGACCTCCAGCAGCACCACCAGCGACAGCTGCTCGGCGTCGGCGGGCTGGGACAGCGGGAAGCCCGACACCCACAGCAGCCGGTCGACGTCGCCGTCGTCCTCGCGTGCCCGGTAGGCGTCGGTGCTGCGGCCCGGCGAGAGGCGGACCGCCTCGCCGGTGACCGGCTGCCCCTGGGCGACCAGCGACAGCGGTCCGCTGGTGCGGGCCAGCGGCGCGCCGCCGAGGTCGGTCAGGCCGGCCGAGGCGCCCCAGGTGTCGATGTCGACCGGGAGCCGCACGTTGCCCGCCATCTCCACGGCCGCGGTGTTGGCGTAGGTGACCGCGCCGGACTTCTGGTCGATGAGCAGGACGGCGACCGGGACGTCGGCCAGGACGGCGGGCAGCGCCGCGGCCGCCGAGCCGCTCGGGCCCCGATCGGACACGACGGCGTTCGCGGCGGTGACGATGCCGGCCTGGCGATCCCCCGCGGCCCGACCGTCGACGGCGGCCCGTGCGACGGCCCCCCGGGCCTCCGGCGGCACGTCCCCGTGGGCCCCGGACGGGGCTCGCTCCTGCGGTGGCTGGCCTCCCGGTCGCACCCGACGAATCTAACCGGCGCCGCAGGTGGGACGCCCGGACAGGGACGGCCGGCGGCCGGCAGGTGTGCCGCGCGCCCGGGCGGGCACCCCTCCCGCAGGTACTCGGGAGGGAGACGACATGGGACTGCTCGACCGGCTCCTCGGCCGCCGCCGCGCGCCGGAGCCCGCGCCCTACGGCGGGTACGACGGCTACGCCGCACCGCCGCCGCCACCCCCGCCGGCCCCGCCCGGCCCGCCGGCGTCCGGGCAGCGCGCTCCGCTCACCGACCAGCAGGCCGTCGAGCGCTACCGCTACCTGCTGCGGACGGCGCCCCCCGACCAGATCGAGCAGGCGCACGCCGAGGCCTTCGGCCAGCTCACGCCGCAGCAGCGGCAGGAGGTGCTCACCCAGCTCGCGGCCGCCGTGCCGGCCGCCGAGCGGCCGCGCAGCGACGACGCGCAGACCCTCGCCCGGGTGGCCACCCGCGCCGAGCTGCGCCAGCCCGGCACCCTGGAGCGCACCTTCGGCGGCGGCTACGGCCCCGGGTACGGGCCCGGGCCGGGGCCGGGCTACGGCCCCGCGTACGGCGGGGGCTACGGACCGCGGATGGGCGGCTTCGGCGGCTCGCTCGGCGGCAGCCTGCTGGGCACCATCGGCGGCCTCGTCGTGGGGACCGCGGTGGCCGACGCGCTGTTCGACACCGGCCTGGGCGACAGCGGCCTGTTCGGCGGTGGGGACGAGGAGGCCTACGCCGAGGGCTACCAGGACGGCGCCGGGGCCGGCGAGGGCGGCGGCGACTACGCGGCGGGCGACGGCGGCTACGGCGGTGACCCCGGGGCCGACTTCGCCGGCGGCGCCGACAACGGCTACGACGGCGGCGGGGACCTCGGTGGCGGGGACTTCGGCGGTGACTTCGGCGGCGGGGAGTTCTGACCGCTCAGCGCCCGGGGCCTCCCGGGGTCCCGGGCGCCGCCGTCCGCGCCTGGTGGCGCAGCCACAGCAGACCGAGCACCGGGAGCACGAGCGGCACGAAGCCGTAACCGCGGCCGAACGCCGACCACACCGTCTCGTCGGGGAACGCCGCCGGGTCGAGCAGGGACAGCGTGCCCACCACGAGCACGCCGGCCAGCTCGACCGCGCAGGCGGCGACCGCCGTCCGCCGTCCGCCCCGGCCGCCGCGGGCCAGCCCCACGGTGGCCACCACGTACACGGCCGCGGCCAGCGCGGAGAGCAGGTAGGCGACCGGGGCCTCGTCGAACCGGGTGGCCAGCTGCACGGTGGCGCGGGCGCCCGCGGCCAGGGCGAACACGGCGTAGACGGCGACCAGCACCCGGCCCGGCCCGCTCGCCGTCCCGCCCGGGGCGGTCCCGCCGCGCGGTGCCGCCCGGTCCCGCGCCCGCTCAGACACCCGGGGCCTCCCACAGCTGCACCAGCCGCCAGACCATCACGGCGGTGACCAGGGCGGCGACGGCGAGCACAGTGCCCGCCCAGCGGCTGGGCTCGGTGCGCGACCACAGCACCCCCGCCACCGGGAGCAGCACCACGCCGCCGAGGTAGCCGAGGAAGGTCGCGGTCTCCGGCGGCCGCTCCCCGCCGGCCAGCGCCGCCGCGGCGACGACGGCCTGCACGACCAGCAGGACCTCGAGCACCGCGGCGCCGGCCAGGTGCACCAGACCGATCCGCCGGCGGGCGAGCGTCGAGGCCAGCCCGGCGACCGCGACGGCGACCGCGACCGCCGTGGCCGCCCACACCAGGGATGCGTTCATCGGCTCCATGATCGCGCGTCCGGCACGGGAGGCGGTCGCGGGGACGGGGTAGGGAGAGGGACATGACCGTCCGCGACCTGGTGGTGGACCTCGCCGCCGAGCACCTGGACGTCCTCGGCGCCGACCCGGTGTCGCTGCAGACGCTGGTCGGGCTGCTCGCCGCGTGCGGGGTGGCCGAGCCCAGCACCCGCCTGGCCGTGGCCGCCCTGCGGCGGGCCGGGTGGCTGACCGGGTCGCGGCGCGGGCGGGAGACGCTGGTCGCCCCGACGGCGCTGCTGCGGGAGGCGGTGGCCGCCCGCGACGAGCGCGTGCAGCGGCGGCTGGGTCCGTGGGACGGGCAGTGGCGGATGGTGGTCTACAGCGTCCCGGAGACCGACCGGGCGGCCCGCGAGCGGGTGCGCCGCGGCCTGGCCCGCGCCGGGTTCGGCCCGCTCGCGCCGGCCACCTGGGTGTCGCCGCACCGCGCGGCGCTCGACGAGGTGCACGCCGAGCTCGCCGGTGAGCCGACCTCGCGGCTGGACCTGCTGACCGCCAGCGTCGCCGACCCCCGGTTGTCCGACGGCGACCTCGCCGCCCGCTGCTGGGACCTCCCCCGGCTGGCCGCCGCCTGGTCCGGCGTGCTCGACCGGCTGCGCGCTGCCGGCGCCGGGCTGCCCGAGGGCCGGTCGGCGCTCGCGCTGCACCTGCGACTGCGCGCCGAGCTGCGGGCGGTGCTGGCCACGGACCCGCTGCTGCCCGCGGCGCTGCAGCCGGAGGGGTGGCCCGCGCGCGAGGTCCGCGAGGCGTGGGCCGACACCGGCGCCCGGCTGGCGGCGGCCGCCCGGGCGCACGTCGCCGACGTGCTGGGGACCGTCGCCGCTCGCGCCGCCGTCCGTCCGGCCCCGCGCACCGCCGTCGCATGACCCTCGAGGTGCCTTTGTCGCGACAAGGGCACCTCTACCGGTGGACGCCGGACATGTCGGGGTAGCGGTCGCCGACGGCGGCGCCGACCGGGGCGGCCTCGTCGAGCCGGCGCAGGTCGTCGTCGGTGAGCTCGACGTCCGCCGCCGCGGCGTTCTCCTCCAGGTAGTGCACCCGCTTGGTCCCGGGGATCGGGACGACGTCCGGACCGCCACCGCGCCCGCTCTGCGCCATCACCCAGGCCAGCGCCAGCTGCGACGCCGTCGCGCCCTTCTCGTCGGCGATCTCGCGGACCCGGTCCACCAGGCGCAGGTTCTGCTCGAACGCCTCGCCCTGGAACCGCGGGTTGGACCGGCGGAAGTCGTCGGGCGCGAGGTCGTCGACGCTGCGGATCCGCCCCGAGAGGAAGCCCCGGCCGATCGGTGAGTAGGCGACGAAGCCGATGCCGAGCTCGGCGCAGGTCGACAGGACCCCGTTCTCCTCCGGGTCGCGGCTCCACAGCGAGTACTCGGTCTGCACCGCGGCCACCGGCTGGACGGCGTGCGCGCGGCGGATGGTCTCCGGCGCGGCCTCGGAGATGCCGGCCGCGCGCACCTTCCCGGCCTCGACGAGCTCGCGGATCGCCCCCCAGGTGTCCTCGACGGGGACCGTGGTGTCCACCCGGTGCTGGTAGTAGAGGTCGATGACGTCGACACCGAGGCGCTCCAGCGACGCGTCGCACGCCCGGCGGACGTACTCGGGCCGGCCGTTGATCCCGCGGAAGGAGCCGTCCTCGCCGCGCTCGTTGCCGAACTTGGTCGCCAGCACCACCTCGTCGCGCCGGCCGGCGACGGCCCGGCCCACCAGCCGCTCGTTGGTGAACGGGCCGTACATGTCGGCGGTGTCGAGGAACGTGACGCCGAGGTCGAGGGCCCGCTGGATGGTGCGCTCGGCCTCGGCCTGGTCGCCGGTGCCGTAGAACTCGCTCATCCCCATGCAGCCCAGCCCCATGGCCGGGACGGACAGGGACCCGAGGGTGCGTGTCTGCATGACCCGCTCGGTGCCCCCCGGGTCCCGGCGGCAACCGGCCACTACGGGACCCTGCCGTTCCGTTGCTCCGGGGGGTGTGACAGGTTAGGCGAGGCTCACTTAGGGCAGCCTGACCTACTCACGTCCAGGAGAACCATGCGCACCGCGACCCGGCCGCCGGCGGCCGCCTCCCTGTCCCTCGCCACGGCGCTCGTCCTGAGCGCGTGCGGCTCCGACGGGCCGGCGGCCGAGGCCGCGACCGACGCGGGGACGGTCACCTGGACCTGGGACCGCAACACCGCCGCCGAGGACCAGGAGCCCGCGTACGAGGAGACCACGGTCGAGGTCCCCGTCGACCCCGAGCGGATCGTCGTGTTCGACATGGCCGCCCTCGACACCATCGGCGCCCTGGGCGGCGAGGTCGCCGGCGCCCCGCTGGACTCGGTGCCCGGCTACCTGCAGCAGTACCTGGCCGACGACGCGTTCGACGCGGGGACGCTGTTCGAGGCGGACCTGGTCGAGATCGAGTCCCAGCAGCCCGACCTCATCGTGATCGGCGGCCGCTCCGCGGCGCTGTACGAGGACCTCAGCGAGATCGCGCCGACGGTGGACCTGAGCCTGCGTGGCTCCTACACCGAGACCCTCGAGCGCAACGCCACCTTCCTCGGCGAGGTGCTCGGCGCCGAGGACGAGGCCGCCGCGGCCGTCGCCGACCTGGAGGCCGGGATCGAGGAGGCGCGGGCCGCCACCGCCGACGCGGGCACCGGCCTCGGCCTCATGGTCTCCGGTGGGGAGCTCAGCGCGATGGCCCCGGCCGGTGACGGCGCCGATGCCCGTGGGGCCCGCGGCGGGCTCGTCTACGACGCGTTCGGCGTGCAGCCCGTCGTCGACGACATCCAGGCCGCCACCCACGGCGAGCCGGTCTCCTTCGAGTTCCTGCTCGAGACCGACCCGGACCACCTGTGGGTCGTCGACCGCGACGCGGCCACCGGCGAGCAGGGCGCGCAGGCGGCCGCGGCGGTGCTCGACAACGACGTCGTCGCGCAGACGACCGCCGCCCGCGAGGACCAGATCCACTACCTCGACCCGGTCGCCTGGTACGTCGTCTTCGGGGGCATCGACACCACCCGGATAATGATCGACGACGTCCTGCAGATCGCCGGCTGAGGCCCGCACCTCCACCGTGACGGCACTCGGCACGGGTCCCGCGAGCACCCCCGCCGCGGTGCGCCCCCGGCGCACCGGCGTGGGGGTGCTCGTCGGCGTGCTGCTCGCGGTCCTCGCGGTCGTGAGCCTGTTCACCGGCGTCTCCGACGTGTCCCCGGTGTCGGTGCTGACCGGCGGGTCCGACGGCACCGCCGCCTTCCTGTTCGGGGCCACCCGGGTCCCGCGCACGGTCGCGCTCCTCCTCGCCGGCGCCTCGCTCGGCATCGCCGGGCTGATCATGCAGATGCTCGTGCGGAACAGGTTCGTGGAGCCGAGCACCACCGGCGTCACCGAGTTCGCGACGCTCGGCGTGCTCGTGACGACGGTCTTCGTGCCGGGGCTGGCCGTCGTCGGGAAGGCGGGCGTCGCCGCCGTGTTCGGCCTCGCCGGCACCTGGGTGTTCCTGCGGGTGGTGCGGGCGGTGCCGGTCCGCCAGCTCGTCCTCGTGCCGCTGGTCGGCATCGTGCTCGGCGGCGTGGTGGGCGCCGTGACGACCTTCGTCGCCTACCGCCTGGACCTGCTGCAGTCCCTCGGGCAGTGGGCGCAGGGCAGCTTCGCCGGCGTCGTCCAGGGCCGCTACGAGCTCGTGTGGATCGCCGGGGTGATGGTCGTCGTCGCCTGGCTCGCCGCCGACCGGTTCAGCGTCATCGGCCTCGGCGAGGAGTTCGCGACCAACCTGGGCCTCTCCTACCGCCGGGTGATCGCGGTCGGCATGGTCGTGGGGGGGGGGGGGGGGGGGGGGGGGGGGGGGGGGGGGGGGGGGGGGGGGGGGGGGGGGGGGGGGGGGGGGGGGGGGGGCGGCGGGGGGGGCGG
>NZ_JBJGYX010000062.1:0-31053 GCF_054050195.1 Geodermatophilus sp. SYSU D00710 | reverse complement strand
CGCCATCTGTTGCATGAGGCTAGGGACTGGTTTTGGGGTCTTGGAGTGACCCCCGTCAGCCGCGCCCTGATCCCCCATGATCTTATCCGGCTCCGCCGGCCAGTAATCTGATCTTGCTTGATGGCTGTCGGCCTGAACCGCCCCGGGTTCAGTGGAGGGTGATGGGGTGCCCCCGGTTCGGTGGAGTCGAATTCCTGGAATCCTTAGACCGCCACGATCTTGTTTCGGGTTTCGAACTCTATGGGTGACAGCCAGCCCAGGGCGCTGTGCCGGCGGTGTCGGTTGTGCCAGATCTCGAGGTACGCGAACATCGCGTTGGCCAGCTCGATGCGGGTGTTCCACCGTCGGCGGTCGAGCAGCTCGACCTGCATGCGTGACCAGAACGACTCGATCATGGCGTTGTCGAAGCAGTCGGCGATGCTGCCCATCGACGGGAGTAGGCCAGAGGCCTTGGCCCGGTCGGTGAACGCCCAGGAGCCGAACTGCACGCCGCGGTCGGAGTGGATCACTGCTCCGGCCGGTGGGGTGCGCGCGTCGATCGCCATGCCGAGGGCGTTGGTGACCAGCGCGGCGGTCGGTGAGGCGTCGATCGACCAGCCGACGACCCGCCGGGAGTAGGTGTCCAGCACGACGGCGCAGTACACCTTGCCCTCCCGGGTGGGGTGCTCGGTGATATCGGTGACCCACAGCTGGTTCGGCGCGGAACGGGCGAAGTTGCGCTCGACCAGGTCGGCAGAGATCAGATCCGGCGTCGGACGTCGCCAGCGCGGCCGGCCGGTGACGCCGCGGATGCCGGCGCGGGTCATGAGCAGCTCGACCGTGCCGTGACCGACCACGAGACCGCGGCCGAGGGTGAGCTCGGCGTGCACCCGCCGGGCGCCGTAGGTGCCGTTGGAGGCGGTGTGCACCGCCAGGATCTGGTCGGTCAGCCAGACGTGACGGATCGCCCGCGCCGACGGCGCCCGGCTCCGCCAGGCGTAGTAGCCGGAGTCGGTCACGTCGAGCACGCGGGTGGCGAGCTGAACGGATAACCCCTCGCCTGCCATCACGGCGATGGCCTCGAACCGCCTTTTGGGAGCACCACACCCGCCAGCAACTCGCTGGCCCGACGATGAACGGCCAGCTCGGCCTCCAGCTCGGCGATCCGCCGCTTGGCCGCGGTCAACTCCGACTTCTCCGCGCTGCTCAGCCCCCGCTCGAGGCCCTTGTCGATGCGGTCCTGCCGACGCCAGGTGTAGATCGACTGCGCGCTGATCCCCAGATCGCGGGCCACGTCGACGACCGGCCTGCCGGCCTGCACCAGATCGAGCACCTTGCGCCGGAACTCCGGCGGATAACCACGCCTGCCCACGAACCCTCCTCCGGGGTTGCGCGGTCAGGATTCCAGCAACGCGACTCCACGAAGGGCGGGACAGACCAGTGACGTCCCGGTCGATGGTGTAGATCGCGGCCGTGCGGAGGTTCTGCGGGTTGGACTATGACGCGATCAGAGTCGGCTGCGCCACCTCCTCGGCGGAGCCGGAGCGGTTGGCGAGCAGGGTCATGGAGCCCTCGGAGAGGCAGCGGCGGTCGGAGACCTGCCATTCGCCGTGCGCCTCGCCCAGCACCGCACCGGCCAGCCGCAGCAGAGCCGCGGGACTGAAGAAGACGCCCACGACGTCGGTACGGCGCTTGATCTCCTTGTTCAGCCTCTCCAGCGGATTGGTCGACCAGACCTTCTTTCAGTGGTTGACCGGGAAGCCGGTAAAGGCCAGCAGGTCCTCGCAGGCGTCGCGCAGCATGCCTGCAGGTCGATTGTCGCCGGTCGGCCAGGCCCGTCCCCGAGTGACGCGGAGAACAGCCCTCGGAACGTATCGGTCAGGCCCTCACGGCCGTGCCGGGGCGGCTCGGTCGCGTCAAACGAGGCTCAGCCCGAGCTGGGAACAGGCCAATTCGACATCTCCCCAAAGGCCGGGGCTCGACAGTGGCAGATCCAGCTCCGGGTACGTGCTGAGCGCCACCTCCGCTCGCTCGTAGAGCGCGACGGAGCGCCCACGTGGCATGTTCGAGCAGCCGTAGTACAGCCCGTCCACGGACTCGTACGTGGAGTAGACCGCGCGCGACCACTTCCGGGAGTCGGTGCGACTCCCGCTCGAGATCGCCGCATTACCACCTGCCACCGTGATCCAGTTGGAGTCCACGAGGTCCAACAGTCGTACGGCATGCTGCAGTCGGAACAGCGCGAAATAGGGGTTGTTCCGGCTGACGTCGACCACACCGGTGTCGCGGAACACCTCGACGAGGCAGACGTCGAGAACCGGCACGGTGCGCCCGTCTGCATCATTCACGGTCGGCGCGGCATAGAGGATCGCCCGCCGCGGATGCACTCCTCGAGGCTCGTCGTGGTGGTCGAACCGGCACGTGGTCGGCCCGAATCGACGAAAAGTGTTCCATGCCGACGGGTAGGCGCCTCCGGTGAAGTGGATCCGCCCGAGCAACGTACCCGCCGGCAGAGCGCGAATGTGTTCGCTGCCCAGATCCGGAAACCGGGACACGGACGGCGCGGGCAGTTTCTCGGTCACGCAGCCAGCACGTCACGCGCCAGTTCCACCACGGGCGCGACATCCCGCCCAGCGGCGAGCCAGTCAACGACCGAGACCGGCTCGTCGTCGGCCACCAACTCGGCCTTCGGCTGGACGAAGAAGCCCTCGACACTCAGCGGGTGCAGATCTGCGGGCAGCGCGCCGATCACCTTCTTGAGCCCCGGCAGCTCCCCGTGGATGGAGAACTGAAACTCCGGCAGGCACCAGCCCTGCTTGCTCTGGAAACCGTACAAGCTGCGCTCGGCCAGCCGCTGACGGATGCGGGCTTCCGTCACGTTCAGCCGCGCGGCGGCTTCCTTGACGTTCAGCCCCGTCCCCAGCAGTTGGGCGTAGCGGACGGCGGCATGCGCGGAGGCCCGGGTGGCGCGGGGAGACGTCGGCGACCGAAGCAGCCCGGCCTCGCGTAAGGTCGCCTGGTCGTGCTCGCTCAGCTGGCCTTCCTGATCCTCGACTCCGGCCGGCACTGCGCGCGCCACCTCTTCGAGCGCCTGCAGGACCTCTTCGAAGTCCGCCTTGAGACGGGACCCCACAGCGGCCAGCCGTGCGTTGGTCTCCGACACGTTGCGCAGCGCATCGGTGACCGTCCCCGAATCGGTGGACTCAGCGACGATGACGCCGTGCACCTGGCCCACCTGGGGCGCTTGCGTGCCCACGTAGGCCATGACCCCGGAGTCAGGGGCCAGGGCGACTCCTAGACCCTCGTCCTCGTCTGCTGGAACTGGCGGCTTCGTCATCTCAGTCATCTCCACGCCTTCGTCCTTGCGTTTAGTTGCTACGTTAGCGCGCGCAAGGACCGTCGTCAACGCTCGGCGGGGACGGGCATCGCGGAGGGAGCGCCAGCAGTGTGCGGACGCCACGGACGGTTCTCCCGTCGGTGACCCGGAGGTACGCTGCGGCGACTGCACGATGTCTCGCGGCCTGACGTGACGGGGATCCGCGAGGCCGGGGGAAGGCATGCCGATGCCGCAGCAGGACAACCGCCTCCGCGATCGAGCTTCGACCAACTTTGTTCGGGGGGACGGTCGCGTCTGGACGGCTGGCCTCCATGTGTCGTCCGCTTGCCTGACGGCGGTGCTCGTCCCCCCGAGCGAGGACGAGGAAGTCAGGGTCGGCGCGCTGTGCTGGCAGCTCAAGGACACCCGGGCGAGCAACGTCGTCCGCGCGATCTCAGGCATCACTCGGCTCCTGCAGCAGGAAGTGCCGTCGGGAGACGACCTGGAGGTTGCTGTCGCGGTGGCCGGCCACGTCGATCCCGGCGGGAGGACGGTGACCGCATCACCCGAGCTGCGTGACGACGAGGGCCAGCACCGTGATCAGGTGCCCCTGGCGGACCTCGTCGAGAAGTCCACGGGGAGCCGCACCCGAGTGGTGAACGACGCCAACGCACTCGCCGTCAGAGACCACGCGGTCGGCCCTGCCCGCGGTATTGCGGACTTCACGTCCGTCTTCGTCAACGACTACGGCGTCGGCTGCGGGATCGTGGCCAACGGCCAGCTCGTAACCGGCAGCAACGGCAGCGCTGGGGAGCTCGGACACATCCGGGTGAACGGCTACCGGCAGCCATGTCGCTGCGGCGGACAGGGCTGCCTCGAGCGAGTGGCCAGCCTCAGCGCCATCACCGCCAGGATCGACAACCTGGGAGAGAACGACCCCGAGGGCTCCTGGGCGATAGACGTGCACGACAATGCTGGTCGATCGCTGGGATCGGCGCTGGTCGCGTTGGTGACCCTGCTCAACCCAGCGCTGATCGTCGTCCATGGGCCGGCCGGGCTGGTCACAGTCAGCCCGGACGGCACCGAGAGTGTCTTCATCAACGCAGTGAGGACGACGGTCTGCAGCCGCTCCGCGTTCTCCGATTCGGGTCTGCGGTGCCGAGTCGTCGGCCAGACCTTCTCGCCGGACTACCTGGCCGCCGGAGCCGCAACCCACGCCCGCTCCCGCGCCAGGGTCTAGGTGTACTGACCGGAGATGTTGGTCGAGAGCGCGCGACTACGGGATCTGACTGATGAATCTCGCGGAGGGAGGACCTCCGGACGTGGAGTTGCTGGAGGCGACCTCGCCACGACCCCGGAGGTCCCCATGCTCCACGCTGATGCCGTTGTGACCCCACACCAGCGTCTGCGCCTGGCCCGGTTGGTGGTCGAGGAGGACTGGCCCGAGAGCCGGGCGGCGGAGTTCCTCGCGCTGTCCTGGAAGACCGCGACCGCTGGGCCGAGCCTCATCGGACCCTGGGCAAGGCCGGCATGGTCGACCGCTCCAGCCGGCCGCACACCAGCCCGGTGACGACCGACCCGGCGACGACAGACGGACACGGAGAGCGCCAGGCACGGGGTGTCCGCTCGGTCGAGGTCGGCGAGCTGCGGGAACTCGGACCCGACGCCGACCAGGCTGCGGTCGGCCGTAGCCGCCAGCCGAAGATCCCGAACTCGTGCCCGTCCTCCATCGATCAGCGATGCCGGAACTCCCCGCGCTGACAGCAGTTCGGTGAGCGCGTCCGGGAACCGGGTCAGCAGCATCCTGGCGAGGCCGGCGGATAACGAGAGGCAGCAGCGTCAGCTCCTCGACCACGAGCGCGGCCGGGCGGCGCGACCGCAGCACGGTTGCACACCAGGCCCCGACACCGTCGTGGACCTCTCGCCCGGCGTGACAGCCGGTCCCGCACTAGGTTCGGGGACGCTCGGGTGCCATGGACCACCATGATGAGGAGTCACTGCTGGAGGAGGGCTCGTGTCCCGGCGGCGAGCCACTGACGACACACGTGTCGGGCGCTCGTCACAGGCCGAGGACCAGGCGCAGTGCGGCTTCGACCTGGCGCAGTTCATCGGAGCTGAGGTGACCGGCCGACTCCCCCAAGCGCTGCGGATCCACGGCACTGGTCTGCTCGGCCAGCACCCGGGTCAGGCGGCCCTCGATGGACACCTCAGGACGGAAGGTGGCTGGTCGTACCGAGGCGGACGTGGGCGCGACCAACCAGGTCGACAAGGGCAGCAGGTCGGACTGGACGACCACCGCGTAGCGGACGCCGGCCTGCTCATGGCTACGGGCGCCACGAGGCGAGCGCAGGCGGGAGACCTCACCACGCACGCAGCGTCTCCATGTCCCGAAGAACCTGAGCCGCCTCGGCACGGTCGGCGTCGTCGGCGGCCGGCGCAGCGGCTTCCAAACGCAACCTGTCCTGCGCGGCCGTCTTGGCGGCCTGAATCAGAGCCGCTCGAACGGCGGTCGAGACAGAGGTGCCGTCCTGCGTCAGAACGGCCAACGCCCGACGGGCGTCTTCGTCGGGGCGGAAGGTGATCGTCTCGGCCATCCCTGGGTTGTCTCACCGGTCGTGAGACGAGAAAGCAAGCTGCTAACCGGTCTTCTTACGGCGCGCCCGGGGGCTGAGGCACGTGGAAGGCACGAGCAACGCCAGGCAGGCGGCTGACCAACAGAGACATGGGCCAGACCACCAAGCCTTCCAAGCCGGCATGCCGGTTCGATCCCGGTCACCCGCTCCACGCGTGAAGCTGCGCTAACGATCCCAAGTCCGGTCAGCGGCAATAGGACCAGCACCGCGATCAGCCTCGGTGAGCTGCGGCTGCGTGAGATCACCGTCCCGGCCATCGACCGGCTGCTCGCCTCGGTGCCGCCCCCCTTAGCCCGGGAGCAGCCAAGTCCCACCCGTAGCGTCCTCTCGTGGATCCACAGCTCCGCCGTGCGCCACGGCCCCCTGATCACCCACCCCGGCCCGCGATGCTCTCACTCAGCGCAGGGCACGAGGTCCACGGGCACTCCGCGCCTAAACCCGCTTCAAATGAAGGCCCCATCGGCGGCGGTAAGCTATATCCCGACTTCATACGGCCCTGCGCGCCTCGCGGACGTACCCCCAGTAGAACAGGATTGAAAGCGCCCCGAATGCGCAGTCGACCGCTACATTCCAGTAAGCGTGCGCCTGGGCATCCTGGAAGACTCTAAAGACGAAAACGCTGACTAGCAGTAAGCCTGATATCGAGAGATATGCTACTCTGATCAGCCTGGCAACGAGGTCGCTTGGAAGGCTCTCATAGAAATCGCCCTCCCTCGTGAAGGCGCGCGACGACTTCGCCAGCTGCAGGTGTCCCCTAAGCTCCGACTCCAGGGCCCGAAGGTATGCGTAGAGCAGATTCAGATAACGAGTACGCTGATATACGAGGAAGATCAGGAAGGCTGCGCCTGCCAGGGTAGCGCCGTTTATCAGGGCAATAGAGAAACTTTGTTGCAACGCGTCGAGACTATCAGCATCGTCCTCGACACCCAAGGTGTTCGCAACGACGGTCACGAGAAGCGTACTGGCGGTGGCCTGCACGCTTAAAAGTGCCGCTAATGCCAGCAGGAGCAAAAGTAGACCAAACAGCCTATTGCGCTCACGCCAATATCGATATGCAAGATCGAAGGATTGCTGGTAGTGGCTGGCAATAAGTTCCGCCGCCGTGTCCCAGCCAACATCTTCGTGTTCGACTTTCAATTGCCCTGAAATTTCCCGCCTTGAGTTTCCCCACATTAGCTCGCCCTTCGGTGTCGATACCCGGGACCGTGAGGCAGCCACCGCATACGCGGTGGACTATGTCGTATCACGATAGGGCCGCCTCGGCGCCGCGACCACACAAACCGAGAGTCCTTGCTGCACACCCCTATCCCGGTTTCAAGGGCATGACCTTTCCGGATGAACGCCCCACGCGCCGCTGCATGGGTCACCCCGGTGACACCACACGGACAGGCAGCGGCCCAGTCCACCCTCTCGCATGAACAACGGCGGGTCCCGCGGTCCGGTCAGGACCGCAGGGGCGGCAACCCGCGCACTGCCTCCCTCCACCAGGGCCGCCGGCGGACCGATCGTTGTCCGGCCAGCGATGACGACAGCGAGGACCATTTACCGCCGGCGGGGTGAGCCACCAGCCGGCGTCGAGCCAGATCGCCGTCTCGGTCACCATGTCCGCGGTCAGCGCCACGGGGCGCGCCGGATCTGGTTCGGTGAGGGTCGCGTGTGCCCGATCACCGCGGACGGCGATGAGTCCGACTCCGTCAATGGCGCTCAGTGTCGTCCCGGGTGACAGCGAAAGGCCGCTCTTCCGCCGGCCGCATGAGGCGCTGAGGCACGTGAAAGGCACGGCATCCGCCTGACTCGGCGCTGACCAGCCAAGATGGCGCTTGGACTCCCAAGACTTCCAAGCTGACTGTGCGGGTTCGATTCCCGTCACCCGCTCCCATACCGGTTGGATCCCGGTCACCCGTTCCGAGACCGTTTGGGATCGGGAGCGGCCCGTCTTCCGAGCGCGAATCGAGCGGCAGCCGGATCACCCTGCGCCGCCTACCGGTCGGAGGGCGCCATGGGGGGATCTTCGGTCCCTCGGTCCAGCCGACCGCTTCTTAGTTCGACGAGGAGAGCCCTTGTCACTAGCGGGTCCATGATCCGCATTACACCTTCTACCGAGCTTTCCGCGCTGACGACGACGAGACGGGCCAAGGGGGCTCGGTCAGCAGCGGCATAGAACTCGATCGAGTCCGCATACGACGCTACGCCGAGCAGGATCTCCCGGTGCTGGAAGTAGCGAGGGTCCAAAGCGAGCTTGGGCAACCCGGAAACTCCACCCTCTTCAGCCGCGAGCAATTGCGCCCACCGTGTGGCTGCCGAGGGACGAGCTCGCTGCAGAGCTGGCGAAGGCCTTCCGATGATCCGGACCTCCCCCACGTCGACATGCGCTAGGAGCCAGGTCACTGCGGCCTCCACCCGTTCCCGCGTCGCAATTGCCAGTGGAACGAAGGCGTCCCACTCGGCCGGCCGAGCATCGGGCACTGGTGAGGCGCTGTCCCGGAACTCGAAGCCGGAGATCATGGCCTGCTCAGGACTGGGCTGACCGGTCCACAGTGGCGGGTCGGGCGCGGGCATGTCCCGTGCATCCTCGCCCGCCATCGCCCGAACCTTGCGATCGAGGAACTGAACCCTTTTCAAGCGCCGCTGCGTCTCGAACATCGACGTGGCTATGTCAGCCATCTTGTTGAGATGCAGATTGCGCATCGCGGGCCCTGCGGCGATCTCGAGGAATGTCAGCTCTAAAGAGGCTGAGTTGAGCCACCGGCCTCCCTCAAGGAGTGTGACGGCTGGCTGGAGGAAGGTATCGAGGAAGCCCCGCTCGGCGGCGCCACCTGAGGCTGCGAACGCGTACTCGATGTAGTCGGCGTCCCACTGCTTCCTCGCCAGGTCGAGGAGGAGCAGGTAGTGATCGAAGATCTTGTGTGTCGCGAGGATCGACGTCCTCACGATGTGCTCGGCAGAGCTCTGCGGGACCCCCATGTCATTGGCTATGAGCGCGGTCAGCTCGCGAACCACGGGCCACGCCCTGAACCACGAACTAATGCAACGTCTTCTTTGGCCTATGCCTCAAGCAGGATGCGGTTGAAGCGACCACCGTCGGCTCCGTCGTGTCGAGCTGCCAGGTCACGGGGGTCGGCGAGGTCGACTCCGCCGCAACGAACCCGCTGACGATGAGCGCGTACGGAAACCGGCCGCCACCCGGCGCAGGGGATGATCCGGGCGCAGGACATGTCCTTCGCGTTCGAGGGTCGTGGACCTCGACGCCGTGCAGACGAGCGGCGGACCCGCGCCTGAGGGGGCAACGTGACCACCGACCCGGACCGGGCCGAGCCCGACGCCGCCGATGCCGGGGACGCCGGAGCGTGGTGGCTCGTCGAGGAGTTTGATCAGCAGGCCCGCGAGCCGGACGGGCGTCCCAACCCGGAGCTGCTGGAGGCCGTCGCCGCCACCGCGAGCAACGAGACCCTAGTGGCGCTGTTCGCCGAGCTGGCGGACCTGTGCGCGGACGAGGACCCGGAGGCGGCTCACCGCTACGCCGAGCACCTGCTTGCCCTGGCGCCGCTGCTGCCCGACGACTGGCCCCGGGCCGTGCGCGCGGTCGTCGACGTCCACATCGCCGAGGTCTGCACCCGGACCGACGACCAGGCCGAGGCGCGGCGGCGAGCCGTGCGGTGCGAGCGCGACCTCTCCGAGCTGCTGCCGGGGCTGCTCGGCGACCGGGAGTTTGTGCTGGGGTGCGTGGCCGACGCCGAGGGTCGGGTCGGCGACGCCCACGCCCATGCCGCCCGGGCCCGGGACCTGTTCGCGGAGCGCAAGCGGTGGGACGAGGCGGCGGCGGCCGCGGAGGCCGCCGCGCAGACGCGCCCAGACCTCACCGCCGACGCGCTGGACGACTGGCGGCGCGCCGCCGCGCTGTGGGTCACCGCCGAGCGGCCGGACGAGGCCCGTCGGTGCGTCGAGTACGCCTGTCAGTGGCTCACGCAGGCGATGGCGGAGCCTGGGGCCGACGGGAACGCGGCGCTGCCGGCGCTGTGCGCGACGGCGCGGGAGCTGGCGCTGACCCACGACCTTCCCGTGCTCGGGGCCCGGCTCGGCCTCGCTGGCGCGGTGTACGAGACCGACTCGGACGTCCCATGGGCCGACGTCGAGGCCCGGCATGAGCGCGTCCGCGACGAGCTCGCGGCGCTCCACCTGGACGCGGTCGAGGAGCGGGGCGAGCTGGCGCGGGTCGACCTGTCGCAGGCCACGTCCGCTCTGATGCGCGGGCGCCACGAGGACAGCGAGCGGCTGCTGGCGTCGGCGCTGCCCGCCCTGCGCGACGCCGGCCTGGACGGGGAGACGCAGCTGTGCGAGGGCATGCTTCTCACGGTCCGGGCCGCGCTGCACCCGGATTCCGTCGACGGCCCGCTGGCGGTCGACCGCTTCACTGACCCCGACCTGCGGGCCGGACTCCTCACGACCGACGGCCTGCGGCTCGCCGCGCAGGGTCGGCACGCCGAGGCGCTTGAGCGGCTGGCGGAGTCGGCAGCAGTCACGGGCGCCACACCCGACCCGGACCGGGCGCTCATGACCGAGGCCGTAACCGGTGCCGTGCGCGGCATGGCGGGTGACCGCGCTGCGGCGCCGGCGGCCCTGCGCCGAGTCGACGAGCGGCTCGCCGACCCGGCGCTCCCCTACGCCGCCCGGCTGGCCTTGACGCAGGTGGCCGCCCTGCTGCGGGCCGTCCCCGCCGGCGCGCCGCCCCCCGAGCCGCTGCCGCAGGGCGCCGACCTGGATGCGGCCGTCGCAGAGGTGCTCGACCTGCCGGTGGACGCGCCGGGACGCGGTCCGCGCGCCGCCGTGCTCGTCGAGGCCTTCGTGCGCGGCAACCCGATGGACGACCCGCGACGGCTGCGTCCGCTCGACGGGCTGCTGAAGATCGCCGACGGCGCCGTGCCCGAGACGTCGCAGTGGCGGCGCACCCGGACGGCCGCCCGGCTGCTGAGCCTGATGCGTGCGCTCGCCGAACGCGACCTGCCCGATCCGGACCTGGCGGTCCGCCATCTTGATGCCCTGGCCGCCGAGGCTGGCGACGACCCGGCCCTCGTCCCGCTGATCTCGGCGGCCCGCTGGAGCGTGCAGGTGGCGCAGTCGGTCCACCATGGCGACGCCACGGCGGTCGGGCGCCTGTCCCAGGAGGTGCGCGACTTCGTCGACGGCCTTAGCTCGGACGATCCCTGGCTGCGGCCCCTTCAGGACTCGATGCTCGCCTCGCTGGACCTGCTGGCGGCCAACGAGCGAGGCGGCGACCTCGCCGCCTCCCTGGAGCGGGCCAGGAGGGCGACGGAGACCCTTCCCGACGGGGACCTCCGCACCTCCTTCGACGACACCAGCGCGCTGATGACCCTGCTCATCGCGCTGCACGGCGACAACAGCATTGAGCGGGCCACCGACGCGCAGCTGGGGGAGCTGCAGGAGCGGGCGGAGCAACCCGGCCCCGCCACGACCGAACGCGCGCTGGCGCACACGGTCGTGGCCGCAGCCGCGCTGCGGGGCGGCCGGGAGACCGATCTCACCCGGGTCGACCTCGCCCTCACGCACCTGCACCGCGCGCGGGATATCGCGGGAGAGGACGACCCGCATCGGGTCTTCCACCTGACGAGCGTGTCCCTCGGCCTGCTCAGCCGCGCCGAGCTCACCAACGCCACCGCCGACCGCCGGCAGGCCGGCATGCTGCTGGAGGAGGCGCAGGAGGCGGCGGGCGGACCGGGCCACCCGATGTGGCAACTGGTCAACGACATGCTGGCGGAGGTTCGGCGCACTCTCGGCGCGACTCCGGACAGCCACCGGACGGCGCTGGAGGGCCTGCGCGGCCACGTCTGGCGGGTGCTCGCCCAACCGGACCTGTCGGGCGCGACGGTCGCCGTGCGGTGGGCGGCGACCGACGCTGTCGACGTCGCGCGCCGCTGCCTGGCCGCAAACGACCCGGCGACCGCGATCGCCGCGCTAGACGAGGGCCGTGGTCTGGCACTGTTCGCAGCCACCGCCGTCGGCACGCTCACCACCCGCCTGGAGGCGGCGGGCGACCCCGACCTGGCGGCACGGTGGCGGACCGCCGTCGAGACCGGCGACCCCATGCAGCTGCCGTCGGACCTGCGCCGCGCGGTCCTCCGTGCCGTGACCGAGCACGGGGTAGGCGGCGACCTGCTCGACCCCCCGGCATTTGACGAGATCCAGGAGGCGCTCCGGTCGAGCGACGCCGATGCCCTGGTCTACCTCGTGCCGGGGGCGGGGACGATGCCCGGCTACGCGATCTGTGCGCCGGCGCACGGGGCGCCGCGCTATGTCGCCCTGCCCGACCTGCAGGTCGAGGGCGTGCCAGAGCTCGACCGCTACCTCGCTGCCCTGCGCCGTCGAGACCGGGCAACGCGGGACCTGGCACGGGACCTAGCCCTGGCCGGCGCGCCGCCGGCGTCGTCCGACCCCGAGCTGGCCCGCAGCCTCGAGCACTTGTGCCCGTGGGCGTGGCGCGCGGCGATGGGTCCGCTGGTGGAAAAGCTGGTGCCCGGCCTGACCGCGGTTCCGCCGGGCCGGTCGCCGCGGCTCGTGCTGGTACCGATGGGCGACCTGGCGCGGGTCCCGTGGCACGCCGCCCGACGTCCACGCGACGGGGCGTACGCGATCGAGCTGGTCGCGCTGTCGCAGGCGGCGTCGGCCCGCATGCTGCATCGGTCCGCAACGCTCGGCCCCGTCCCCTTGACCGGGAACGGCCTCGTGGTGGGCGACCCCGACACCGAGGTGTCCGAGCTCGACCTGCCCGCCGCCCGGCGGGAGGCGCTGGCGGTCCAGCGGGTGTTCTACCCCGGGGCCCGCTACCTCGGCCGACGACCCGACGGGTCGACCAGCCCGTCGGGAAGCGGGAGCCGCGGCGAGGTGTGCGCGTGGCTGCGCGCGTCCGGGCTCGACACCGGCGCCGTACTGCACCTGGCGTGCCACGGCTTCGTCGACGCCGAGAGCGACCCGCCGACGGCGTACCTGCAGCTAGCGGGCGTCGAGGACCGCCTCTTCGCCGCGGAGTTGGTCGCAATGCTGGCCGAGGTCCCGGACCGCGACCTCGGCCTCGTTGTGCTCGCCGCCTGCCACACCGGAGTGGCGATGACCGGCTACGACGAGGCCTACAGTCTCGGGACGGCCTTCCTGGCCGGGGGCGCCCGCACCGTGATCTGCACGCAGTGGAGCGTTCCCGACGCCGCCACCTCGGCGATGATGTTCATGTTCCACCGCTACCTGCGCACCGAGGGTCTACCGGCCTGGGCGGCGCTGCAGCAGGCGCAGCGGTTCATGCTCGGCCCCGACCACGCGTTCCCCGACGACATGCCGAAGCCCCTGCGCGACCGGCTCAGGCCCGACGAGCTGCGCGAGGTGATCGCGTGGGCCGCGTTCGTCCATTGGGGCCAGTGACCGCCGCACCGCACGGCTGGCACCGGCGGAGGGAGCACCGATGACCGACGACCGCCTCGACGCGCTGCGCGCACGGGTGGCGCAGCAGACTGGCGCGGCGCGGACCCGGCTCCTCATGGAGCTCGGGCAGGAGCTGTGCCACCGGTACTGGCAGATTGGCCCCGGATCACCCCGCGCCGAGCCGTACTTGGACGAGGCGGTCACGGTCCTCGACGAGGCGCACGGCCACCTCCAGGCGGGGCAGTTCCCGCGCCCCATGGCGGCGGGCATGCTGGGCTGGCTTCTCGGTGTCCGCCACGTGGTCCACGGCGGCTCGGACGACGACCGCGAGCGGGGCATCGAGCGGCTTGACGAGGCCCTGAGCTTCATCTCCCTGCCCCCGATGCTGCAGCTCACCTTCCGCATCGTCCTGGGCCAACTGCTGGTGAGCAGGGTGACCGCGGGCATGCGGTCGGGGGACTTTGCGATGCGGGCGATGCGGTCGGGGCTCTCCGCGGAGGAGAGAGCGAGCGGCGACCGCGCCGTTGCCTGCTGCAGGCAGGTCATCAACTCCCCCGTCGCCAACGCCGAAATCAGGTCACTGGCCAAGACCATGCTCGGGCTGGCCGAGGCCGTGCAGAACATGGCGGACGGCCTTGACGGGGGGCTGACGGCCGGCGGCCTCGACTTCGGCCGCATGATGCAGGCGCTCGCCGGCCTCCAGGCACTTCAACAGAAGGCGGCCGCGGCGCCCCCGGCCGCCGGGTTCACCCGGATGCCCAACCCATTCGACTTCCTCGCGGCCGACCGCACGAGCGCGCCTGCGGAGCGGCCCATCACCGTAGTGGAGGGCGAGGTGCAGCCCATCAAGCCGGACGAGCGGCCCCGGCCGTCGGCGCGGACGCCCGAGCCCGCCGCCGTGTTCCGGGACCCCCTGCTCGGGAAGCTCCCGGGCGGCCTCGCCGGCCTTCCGGGCCTGCTCGCCGACGGCGCCGTCCTGCTCCACGTCGACGTGGTGGACGAACTCGTCGCGCTCGGCAGCGCCCTGGTCGAAGCCCCGGACCGGGTCGGCACCGACCACCTGCTGTTCGCCGTCACGCTGTACCTGCGCAGCGTGGTCGACGACGGCGGCTGGGGCGACGAGGGCGAAAGCGACGACGTCCGGTCCGCGAGCGAGAGCCTGCTCGCCGCTGCTCCCGCCGTCGCCATCGAGTCGGCCGACATCGTCGCGGTCGCCTTTCGCCTCGCCACACTCCTGGACGCCCGGGCGCCGGCGCGGGACGTCCGTGCCCGGTTCGGCGCGGCGTTCGCGGACGTGGCCGGGGCGCTGCGCACGGTCGGCGCCGACGGGCTGCTCTACCAGACGGCTGGGCAGACCCTGCTGCTCTGTGCGGAGACCGGCGCGCTAACCGCCACCGGACCGCAGCTGCCCGACCGGATCCTGGTGGTCGGCGACGGCCCCGCTCCGGCGGCATCGAGCTACTCGCTCGTCCGGTCCGGCGGCCAGCTGCTCGCGCTGGCTAACCGCACCCGCCGTCCCCTGGCCGCGGAAGCAGTGTTCGTGGCGAATCCGCGCGGCGACCGCCGCCAGGCCAGCCTGGACGCCCTGCTCCTGCGACGTAGCTTCTACCCGCGGTCCACCGGCCTCGGCGACACCGGGGAGAACGTCGACGGCGCCGGCACCCGGGACGAGGTGCGCGCCCGGTTGGACGCCTCGCTGCTGCACCTGGGGTGTGGGGTGACCGTCGACGGCGGGCTGGAGCTGGCGGGCGGGGACGAGCTCGGCGCGACGGAGATCGCCGCAGGGCCGCCGGCGGCGACGGGCGGTCTCGCGGTGCTGCCGCCCACGCCGACCGGAGCAGAGGCGCTGACCGAGGCGCTGCTGGCGGCCCGATTTGCCGACGTGGTCCGGTTCCGGGACGCCGTCCCCGCGGACGTGGCGTCGATCGTTCAATTGGCGCTGCACGCCGAGCTGGTCGACGGCTGGTGCTCGCCCGCGACCGCGGTGGCGCGGGTGCGCAGCTGGTTGGCTGACCCCCGCCGTCCCGTGCCCGGTTACCTGCCTCCATGGTTGGAAATGAGGGCAGGCGACCCCGACCTGGCGGACCCGGCTTATCACGATGCATTGCTCCACCACGGGCTGTGACACGCTCCTGAATCGACGGCGCCCATCGGGCGGATTATCAAAGGCAGGCGTGTGGTTAGTACTGCAACGGCACACTTAAGGTGTGTTGCTGTTGGAATCGACGGAGGGCTGCTAGCAAAATGTGAATGCGCTGGGATGGCCGACTGGCGCGCCGCCTGACAGCGTCCTGCTGGTTCAGGTCCGCCAACCACATGAGCACGGCCCGAAGGACTCGGCCCGCGTCGCCTCGACCCGATTCGTGCGAGACAGATCGCCCAGGCAGAACTTGACGGTGACGAGTAGCAGCCATGGATGGCGAGCACCCGCCGGTACAGCGGATCAGCCTCCGTGAACCGTCCGCCCTACGGGAGGCGCTCGGCGTCGCGGTTGAGTTCCTGTGCCTGCCGCAGCATCTCCTCGGCGGGGGCTCTACGCCTTCAGGAGCCATGATCACTCCTCTGCGCTTCGCCCGTCCTCCGTCGGGGGCCCGGTGCAGTCATCGCCAGTCGCCCATGAGTACGAACGGCGCCCAGTGGTACGGCGATGCGAAGCCCTCTTCTCGCATGTGCCGTTGTGCTGCTGCGACGGCGCTGTCCTTCGGTCGGCCCGTCATCAGGTTGGCGTAGAAGGAATCGAAGAAGACCGGCGCGGACCGGTCATCGATCTCCCACAAGGTGGCCAGGACACTGGCGGAGCCTGCGGTCACCGCTGCGCGGGTCAGACCGGTGAGCTCGTCGCCCGGGCGCCGCTGGGACAGGCCGGTGACGCAGCCACTGAGGGTCATGAGGCCGGCCGCCACGGAACTGGTCATCAGGTCCTCGACCGTCACCCGGCCGTCGGCCATCTGGACGCCGGACAGTAGGGGGTCCTCGTCGTCGTAGGCGCCGTGGCTGGCGACATGGACGACGGCCGTGTCCGGAGGGACCGTGAGAAGGGCCTGCCGGGTCGCCTGGCCTCCAATAATCGGCACGGTTCCCAGTCGGCCGGCTACCCGCTGCGCTTCCGCCTGCGCCCCTGCGAGGTCCGCGGTCGGATTGCCGAGGACCAGGGCACTGCCGGGCCGCAGGGCCGGGCGGCTGAGCGACGAACAGACGGGGAGGAACGAGCTGGACGGCAGGACGGACAGGTCGAACCTGTCTGAGAGCCAGGTGCGCCGATCGCCCTCGAGATACCACAAGGCGGAGAAGGGAAGTCCGTGAAGGCCCCGGTGAGGGGCAATCAGCAGGCGCGTGACGGCGGCACCGATGAGTTCCTGCAGCTCTGAGGGCAGCAGGAGCTCGGACAGCTCCTGGCCTGTCGGCAGGGCGGGGTCCTCGTCCGTGTGCCGGACGGGATCCGGAAGCATATCCCTCCGCTGTTGTGCTTCGCCGCGCCGCAGCCCCGATGTGGAGGGGACGCCCATCTCCGCCTGGAACTGCTGGATGGAGCCGGGGAGGTCGATGGCGGGGAGATCCTGTTCGAAGGACGCCTCAACGCCCTCGCCGGTCAGGAGAAAGGTCCACAACGTCCGAGCGTCGGTGGTGATGTGGTAGTGGACGAGTGCCGCGTCTGCCGGGATGGCGGAGCAAATGTCGTCGACTCCAGTGAGCCCCTGCTCGGTGAGCGCTGCGAGAGCGGGCGCCTCCCGCGCAATCTGCGCACGGACACGACGTAGATCGGACGTGAGCCGGGCGGCCCGCTCGGGTTCCCGCCCGGACAGGCGGAGCAGTTGCTGTGTCAGCTCCGTCCGCCGCCGTACCAGCGGATCCCCATGAGTGGCCCGGGCGAGGCGGTCGGCACCGAGCAGTTCCATGAAGGACCGAGCCCGACTGCGCTCACTCATCAGGAACGCGTCCTGTTCGAAAGCCCGGTCGGGGAGGGCGTCGGACGCGAGGGCATAGAACTGGATGGCCTCGTCGAAGAACCGCTCCCGGTCCCCGAGGAGGGGTTCGCGCCGTTCCGGCCGGTCCACTCCGGCTCGCACCAGGTCGAGTCCCTCCGCCGCGCGCGCGTATGCGGCATGCGCTTCGAGGAGAACCTCGGTCACGTCCACGGGCTCGGACCTTGCATCGGCCATTCGGCCCAGGTGGGTCTTCGCCAGCGCGAGGTAGGCCGGGCAGAGGAGTTCCAGGAGGCCCAGACGCTCCACCTCCTGGACGAGGAGCCGGGCGTGGTCCGCGGCTGAGCCGTAGTGGCCGTACGTGATCTCGAGGTTCGTCAGGTTCAGGAGGTCGTACACCGCGGGAATCATCCGGCCGCCGCGTAGGTGTTCGTCACGGATCTCCGCGAGCAGCTGCCGCGCGGCTTCCGGGTCGCCGTCCCGGGCCAGGTGGTCGGCGAGTACGCCGCCCACGATGAGCGCCTCATCCTCTAGGGCTGAGGACGCATACCAGTCGAGAACCTGACGCAGCAGTGCGTGGACGTCCGCATCGGGCAGCTCCCGGCTGTGGGCCAGCAGGTTGGTGAGGGCGTCCGTCGCCTGCTTCGGCAGGCCCTCGGCCAGTGCCGTACGGATCGCGGACCACCAGTGGTCGATGGCGCCGTTGAGGTCTCCGGCAGTGCGGAGCGCAAGGCCGAGGAGGTTGAGTCCCGCGGCCTCTCCGCGACGGTCGTCTGCGTCGGCGCTCGCGCGCACTGCCCGCTCGAGGTTCCTGCGCGCCTCGTCCAAGCGGCCACGGTGGAGGAAGACGTCGCCGAGGTTGGCCAGTGCAGAGGCGCGTACGTCGGGCATCTGTTCGGCTTCCGCTGCCGCCCGTTCGAAGAGCCGCTGGGCCTGGCCGAGGTCCCCGGCCTCCTTGGCCCGGATCCCCTGTTCGATCCAGAGCTGCACCGCGACGGCGGGTCGGTCCTGCTGGGGGAGCTGGTCCGTCACCTTCTGGACAGCTGCCAGCGCCTGGTGACCGGCGGTAGAGGCACCAGCTTCACGCCGCAGGCGAGCTTGCGCCAGCAGCGCTAGTGCCCGTGCGCCCCTCGGCTGGGTTCCTGCCACCCGGACCGCCTCGTCCACCGCGAGGAGTGCACCGCGGAGGTCACCGGTGTCCCGGAGCTGCCCCGCTCTGGTGAGTAGAGGGGCGACGAGTGAATCGATGTCAGGATCTTGGGGCGAAGAGCTCATCGGAGGTCTCACTCGGCCTGGTCGGTATTCGGCTGGGAGCGGTGTCGACGCTAGGCACCACGCGTCACCGTCGCGTCACCTGGCGGTTATCGCGCGTGCCGGCAGGTTCCGGCCGCACCATCGGACGGCCCTGTCGGCTCGAACGCCGCCGGACGACAGGCGGTCACGAGGCTCACTGCGCCCCCGATGACGCGACCGTGACGCCGTGATGATGCACGAGGCCGACCCTGGACAGTCGGTGGTCCGGGGAAGCGTGCCGACGCAGGGCTCCGGTGCGTGGCGGACCGACAATTCGGGAGCCGATCATGCAGTCGCTCGGGATGCTGCTGAACCTGCTGATCCGGGAGGAGTGGCGTGGACATCCGGGTCGGGTGCTCGAAGAGGCCGGCGACGGGTCCTACCGAAACCAGCTCCCGGATGCGGAGATCCAGCTCGTCGCCGCCGGCGCCGCAATCTGCGCCGGCGAAGCGAAGCGGGCGCTGCAACTCCTCAGTGAGCCGACCGGCTCGGGAGACACCGCGGCCGTCGGTGAGGCGCTTCGTCAACTGGCGAGGACCGTCGACCGCAACTGGTTTCCCGGGGCCAGCGCCGCGGTGCTGGAACCTGGCGATGCCGAGCGCCTGACGGCGGACCCACCCCGGCCGACAACCCCCGCGGGTCTACTGCTGATGGTCGTCGCCACGCGGCTGATCGGGGCGCTCCCCTCGTGGCGGCGCTTCATCGCCGGGGGCGACGAGGGCACCGGCATCGCCCTGCGGATGGCCGAGGCCGTGAGGAACGACCTCCTGCACTTCGGCACGCCGGTGGCCATCGCGCCGGCCGAGCTCGCGCTGGGCGACCTCCTCGCCCGGGCCGGGCACGACGCGCAGGCGCAGGACCAACTCCGCCGTGCCCGGGCGGCCTACGAGGCGGCACAGGATCCCGTTGGTCTGGCTGCCTGCGCACTGACCGCCGGGGACTGGATGGCCACTCCGGGCTCCTCCCCCGAGCTCCTCTCCGAGCAGCTCGAGGACGGCCTTGCGGCGAGCGACCGAGTCGGTGACGCTGCTGGCGCCCTGGGGCTGTGGGCCACCGCCGAGCGCGCCTTCGCCGCGGCCGACGCGCCTCGCGGGATGGCAGCCGTCAGCATCCGCAGGGCCTGGCTCGCTGCCGCGGCCGGGCGCGCGGATGAGGCCCTGCCACGGCTCGACCAGTCCCGGAGCCTCGCCGACCGGGCCGGCGACAGCAGCCTGGTGCGCTTGATCGACGTCCACGGCGCACTCGCACGGATTGACGCCGGGGTGCCGGCCGAGGTCCAGGACGTCGGGGCCGCGGTCGGGCGCTGGGCGACGAGCGTGGGCAGCACCAGCTTCGCCCGGGGACTCGCCCGGCTGTGCCTAGTCCGAGCCCGCCGCTGGCGCGATGAGGACGTGCTCCGCAGCCGGCAGGCGGTCCTGCTGGCCGAGGCCATCAACGCACCGCTGGGCGTGACCACCGAGTCCGCGATGCTGCGCAGCGAACAGGCCAACCGCTACATGGAGGTCAACTACCGCCGGGCCGCCTTTGTGCTGACCCTCTCGGAACTGCAGGACGCCCGCAGCCACCTCGCGGCGAGGAGCGGACTCGGCTGGGCCGCTCTCGTGGACCGGACCACCACGGCCAACCGGGATGCGCACGCCCTCCGGGACGGCGATGCGCTCGCCCGGGTCGGCGAGTTCGCCGCGTGGCTGCGCGACGGCGCGGCCGGCGGCGACGTGGAGGCGACTTTCCGCCCGTTCCTCGACGACGTGATCGCCGAGGGAGCTGTCTTCATCCCCTTGTACCGTGGAGTCGCGGCCCGCGCGGCGGGAGACCTCGCCACCGCCCGGCGGGAGCTGGAGGCAGCCCTCGGGGCCTCTTCGGCGGTGGGACCGCTGCCCACCGCAGTAGTGCTGGGCACCATGCACCGGTTCGACGACGCCGCCGCGCAACTCGCTCCCCTGCTCGATGCCGGGCTGCCCCTCGACCTCACCGTGCGTCTCCTCGTCCGCCTCAAGCGCCACGGCGAAGCGCTGGCGGCGCTGGAGCGCCTCGCTGCGCAGGGCGGGTTCCCCACGGGTGACCAGCCGTGGGAGGGGCCCGCGGTGCACGCAGAGGCCCTGCTGGGCGCGGGGAACCCCGGCGCGGCCGCCCCTCGCGCCGCGGAGGCGATCGCGGCATTCGAGCGCCACGTCAGCTCACTGGCCCTGGATGTCTTCCGGACTACAGCCTCCGACGACCTGGATGTCGCGGGCCTCTACACGACGGCCGTGACTGCGCACGCAACTCTCGCGAGCACGGACCCCTCCCGGTACGCGGACCTGGCGCGGGCCTTCGAGCTCTCCGACCGTTCTCGGGCGAGCGCCCTCACCGAGCTCGTCCACGTCGATCGGCTCACCCGAGGCGACCAGCACGCGCTCAACGCAGTGCGCTCCTGGCAGCGCGCGGGGGCCGGACTGGCACGCACCATCGAGCAGGTCGCCGCCCTCGGCCCGGCCGCACACACACCCCCCGGTCACATCCATCGCACGGTGCGAGCGGCGGAGCGCTCACTCGACGAGACCGAGGCGACGCTGGCGGTCACCGCTCCTCGACTCCTGGCCGGACGACGCCGGCTGCCGACCACCCCGTCCCTCGCCGAGGTACAGAGCCGCCTGGGCCCCGGCTCGCTGCTCCTGCAGTACCACGCATTCAACGACGAGCTGATCGCGTGGGCGGTGACGAGCCAGGACGCCCGTGTGGTCCTCCAGCAGCGCGAGACGCCGCTACTGACCGCCGCCGTCCGCCAGTTCCACCACGCGGTGGCGACTCGCTCGTCCACAGCCGGCGCGCGGGACGCCCTCGCGCACCGGCTCGCCACGACACTGCTCGGCCCGTTCGCCGACGAACTGCAGGCGTTCCGGCGCGTCGTCGTCGTGCCGCACGGCCCGCTCGCGGTCCTCCCCTTCCACCTCCTCCCCCACGGCGGCGACGTCCTGGCGGCAACCCACGCCGTGTCCTACCTGCCGGCCGCGTCGATGGCACCGGGCGTGCCGGTGCGGATCCGGCCGGGTGCACCCACGCTCGTGCTCGGGGACCCCGCCTTCAACACGCATCGCGGACTCCCCCGCCTGGACGGCGCACGGGACGAGGCGCTCGCCGTCGGACGGCTGCGCCGGACCGATCCCCTGATCGGCTCAGGAGCGACCCGCGAGGCCCTGCTCGATGCGCTTCCAGCGGCTCGCCTGCTGCACCTGGCCACCCACGGCATCCTCCGGGAGGGGGCCCCATACAGCGCCGAACTGGCTCTGGCCGGGGACGAGAGCCTGACCGTGCCCGATCTCATGGGTCTGGGCGTCACGGTCGACCTAGCCATCCTGAGCGCCTGTGACAGCGGTCGAGGCCGGGCGACGGCAGCCGGCGACCTCATCGGGCTCACCCGGGCCCTGATCGCCGCCGGCACACAAGAGTTGATCGTGGCCCTGTGGCCGGTCGACGACCAGACGGCGTGCCTGACCATGGTGGCCCTGCACGAGGAACTGAGGACGACGGAGTCGGTCGGCCAGGCTCTGGCCGCTGCCCTTCGCCGCATCCGCTCGCTGTCGCAGAGCGCGGCCGATGAGTGGTACCACTCGCTGCGGGCGAACCCGGACGCACCTCCGGCGCGACGCGTGCGTTCCGCACGGGACCTGGGCGAGGCGGTGCCAGAGGGAACGACCGGTTCGGACGATCCGGCACATCCCTTCTTCTGGGCGCCGTTCGTACACATCGGGACCTCCTGACCCGCTGCCTCCATGGCCGCGCCCCGGCGGATATCGGACGAGGGCGGCTTGCCAGGTGGATCGCGGCGGAGCGGCTGATGGGCCGCTCTGCTCCCACACGGCGACCGGGCGTGCTGTGGTCGTGGCCCCCGCCGAGGTCCACCGCCTCAACCGCGAACGACAGTCGTGCGTCCGACGGCCCTTGGACCGGGTGTCGTCCGATCCCTTCGCCGTCCCCGAACCCGCTGAGGACGGAGCGGGGACGTGTTGTGGGCGCCGTGCTCGTCGCGCGGGCCCGCATACCAGCACCTCACCGATGAGCCCAGGACCTCCGACTAGCTCCGGCACTTCCTCGGGCTTTGCTTGGCCACACCTCCAGCCCACCGGGTCGGGAACCGCTGACGGGTGAGACACGGGACTGTTCGACATCCCGAGCCGGTGCTGGGATGGGCCCACCTGGTCCGGCAAGTCCGGCCATGGGTCAGGAGGTCCCCGTGGACGGTGTGGAGCGGAGGCTCCGAGTAGCCGCGGGCCGGTTGGACGAGTACGAATCCCGAGACCACCTGCCGGCGCTGGACGCCGCCATCGACGTTCTTCGGGAAACCCTGGCGCTCGTGGGCAACGACGACCCGCAGCGGCCGGTGGTACTAGCAAGCCTTGGCGCCGCTCTTTCCACGCGCGCCCGCCGTCTCGGCAGGGGAGACGACCTCGCCGAAAGCGTGAAGGCCGCGCGCGAGGCGGTCGCCCGACCCCCGCTCGGTCACGAGGACCTCGGTCGCTTTTACTCAAATCTGACAGATGCGCTGCTGACGCGATTTGACCGAGTCGGAGACACGATCGACCTGGACGAAGCGATCGCGGCAGGGCGCCGTGCCGTCCAGGAGACCCCGCCCGACCACGCGATGCTCGCCCGCCGGTTGACCAACCTCGCCGGCGCCCTGTCCGCGAGATTTGAGGCCGTGGGCGCTGAGGCGGATCTTGCCGCGGCCGTCGATGCGGCCCGCACAGCCAGCACCGCCGAGCGTGCCGGGACGCGCGACCACGGGATGGCCCTCTCCGCGCTCGGGGACGTGCTGCTGTCGCGGTTCGACCGACATGGCGATCCTGCCGACCTGGCCGCCGCCGCGGAGGCCTTCCGCGGCGCCGCCGCCACCGCGCCGCCGAGCCACCCGGACCGGTTGGCGTTCCTGTGCAACCTCGGGATCGCACTGTGGCGGAGCTTCGAGACCACGGATCAGTCCCAGGCGCTCGACGCCGCGATCGCCAGCCTGCGCGAGGCTCAAGCAGGGCTCGCTCCGGACCATCCGCACCACGTGACGTGCGTCGAGAACCTCGGCAACGCGCTCCACAGCCGCTTCGAACGGACCGGGCAGTTGGCAGACCTCGAGGAGGCGCTGGACGTCCTGAGACTGGGCGTCCAGTCGACTCCGGCGGGTCACCCCGACCGGCCCGCTCACCTTTCCAACCTCGCCATCGCTCAGCAGAGCCGATACGAGCGTCTGAACGACCCTCGGGATGCGGAGTGTGCGATCGGTGCGCTCGAGGAAGCGGTCGAGTTGACGCCGCAGCCCCGGCCGCAGCGGGCAACGTACCTGGCGAACCTCGCGAATGCCCTGACGGTCCGTTCCCAGGCGTCGGGTAGCGATGACGACCTCGACCGCGCCGTGGATGCTCTCCGCCAGGCGATCGCCGCTGCCCCGGCCGACCATCCGCAACGTTCCGCCTTCCTCGCCGGCCTGGGCAACGTCCTTACCGTGCGGTTTCGCCGGCACGGCGCGCAGGTGGACGTCGACGCGGCCGTCGGCGCCGCACGCCAAGCGGTGACCGCAACCCCGCCGGCGCACCCCGACCTCGCCGGGCATCAGGCCAACCTCAGCATCACCCTGCGCGACCGCTTCCACCGCACGCACGATCACCGGGACATCGAGGCCGCCGTCTCGGCGGCCCAAGCGGCCGTCGAGGCCACGCCCGGCGACCATCCGGACAGGGCGACCTATCTGACCAATCTGAGCAATGCGCTCCGATCACGGTTCGACAGTGGCGGCCGCCGTTCCGACCTCGATGCGGCCATCGACGCCGCGGAGACGGCGCTGGCCGCGACCCCGGTAGACCACCCCTACCGACCGGCACGCCTGTCGAACCTGGGGTCGGCCCTGCGCGCCCGCCACGCGGCGACCGGCGGACGCGCCGACCTGGACACCGCCGTGGACAGACTGCGTGAAGCGGTGGCCACCATCCCCACTGATCACCCGAACCGCGCCGGCATGATGCACAACCTCGGCCGGGCCCTGCGCACCCTGTCCGCCCTCACCGGCGACAACGCCCACGCCGACGAGGCCCTGACCTGCGATCGGGAGGCCAGCGGGCTCGTCACCGCACCCCCGGAGGTACGGCTGACGGCCGCCCGGGCATGGGGAAGGTTCGCCCGGGACACGGGTGATGTCCGATCAGCAGCCGACGGCTACGCGGCCGCTGTCACCCTCCTGCCGCTCACGGCGTGGCACGGCCTCGAGCGCAGGACACGCGAGCTGCACCTCGTGGACAACGCGGGACTCGCGACCGAAGCGGTCATCGCTGTCCTGGAGGCTGGCGACCTGCCTCGCGCCGTCGAACTCCTCGAGCAGGCGCGTTCGGTGCTGTGGACGCAGGCCTTGCACATGCGCAGTGACCTGACGCGCCTCGCGGAACGGGTACCCCACCTGGCGGCCCGCCTCGACCGCATCCGGGAGGAACTCGGTCAGCCGACCACCGAGGCGGAGTGGACCGGGGAGGGTGGCAATCAGGACGGGCTGCCCGCGCGGCTCGAGCAGAGCCGGACGCTGGAACGGCGCCGGAAGCTGGCGATCGAGTGGGACGCGCTCGTCGACCAGGCGCGCACCGTCGAGGGCTTCCGGCACTTCCTCGCGCCCATCCCCTTCGCGGTCCTCCGGCAGGCCGCAGCACGGGGACCCGTCGTCGTCCTCGTCGCCGGGGAAGAGCGCGGATACGCCCTCGTTGTGACGACGACGGGCACCCCGGGCGTCGACGTCGTGGACCTGCCGCAGCTCACCCACGAGGCGGCCGTGACCCAGGCGAACCTTCTCCTGACGACAACCTCCGGCGACACCGCTCGTACGCCACTCGGGCCGGGGGCGATGCTCCGGACACTGGGAAGGCGCATGAGCCGCACGTGGACGACGGCCACACGCCGGAAGGCTGCGAGCTCCCGGGACCTGGCCGCGACCACCCCCGCCACCGACGGCGAGCTCCCGCTAAGGGTCCTGGAGTGGCTCTGGGACGCCGCCGCGCAACCCGTGCTCGAACATCTGGGCTACACAGGTGGGCGCGACGAGGAGCACCTCCCGCGCTTGTGGTGGTCCCCGGTCGGTCCCCTGGCCGTGCTCCCCCTCCACGCCGCCGGACGGCACACCAGGGATCTTTCAGCCGACGGGCCGGTCGCCGACAGCGTCCCGGGGCGGCTCGTCAGCTCCTACACGCCGACCCTCGCCGCGCTGCTGCGCGCCAGGAGCGGCACCACCGGCGCCCCCCGTCAGCTCGCCGTGGGGATGTCCCGGACCCCCCGCATGGCGCCGTTGCCGGCGGTGACCAGGGAGCTCGCCATCCTGTCGACGCACTTTCCTCCTCCGGAGGACGGGCGGCAGCTCCTGGACCGGACCGCGACCCGCAGCGCCGTGCTCCGTGACCTGAGCACCCATCCCTGGGTGCACTTCGCCTGTCATGGGCTGCAGGATGAGACGGAGCCCTCCCGCAGCGCCTTCGTGCTCTGGGACGGACGGCTCACCCTCGACGAACTCGTCGCCGTCCGCCTGGACAGCGCCGAGCTCGCGTTCCTGTCCGCCTGTCAGACCGCGACCGGCAGCCCCCTCCTGCTGGACGAGGCCATTCACCTGGCGGCCGCGATGCAGCTGCTCGGGTACCGGCACGTCATCGGCACGCTGTGGACGGTCGTCGATGCCGCCGCGCCGGACGTCGCCGAGGTCGTCTACGAGCGTCTCGACTCTGACGGCCGGAGCCTGGGGCACACCGCTGAGGCGTTGCACGCCGCCGTCGACGCCCTGCGGGCGAGGCACCCGGACCGGCCACTGTTGTGGGCGCCGTATGTCCACTTCGGCCCCTGACGGGCCGTTTGCCCGTCCGGTCGCGACCGGGCCGCTCAGTTGGCGGCCTTGGCGATTCCGGGGTGAGTGGTCCGCAGGGTCATCCTCGCCGTCGTCCACTCCGCCGGCCTGGCGACGGTGTCGGCCCCTCCGGCGTCCCGGGTCATGGTCCGCGTGGCGAGGCGGTCGAGCACGGACCGAGGCGCTCCCCGACTGACTGCGCCCTCAACGCCCCCTTCAGCACCGCTGATCGACCACGTCTGCGCGGCAGCCGTCACGGCCACGTCCTGAAGGCAGCGGACTGGCTTTGCTGGAGGCACACGGGACGGAGCGAGTCGGCTGTCCGACCATTCAGGGAGCCGTAAAGGGCCGGAGCCAGCCTCGTGCGTGATCGACCACGCCCGCGTGGCCAGACCTACATCACCAGGCGGTGGCGTTAGTCCATGCCGCGCCGGGGGGCATTGCGGGGACGGCTAGTCTGCTTCTAGCTTGTAGCCTCGACCGCGCGCCGGTCAGCTCGGCGGCGGTCATCGCGCGGGAGGGGACGCGCTATGCCACGTCGGCTAGCGGTGGCAATTGGGGTATCGACGGTTCCGGGCCTGCCTTACCTGCCCAGCGTGCGTCAGGGCCTCGACGACTTCACCGCGTGGGCGACCGGGCAGGGCTTCACGATTATCTCGCACGACGACGTCAACGGTCCGGTGCGGGCCAGGCCCGTCTTCGAGACCGTGCGGGACGCGGTGATGGCTGGGGACCTTGAGCGGCTATTCATCTTCTTCGGCGGCCACGGCCTGGCCCCGGGGGTCGGTGACGATCTGTGGCTGTTGAGTGAGGCCGCTGAGGACGGCGGCGAGGCGGTGAATGTCGCGAAGAGCGTTTCGCTGGCACGCCACTGCGGGATCCCGCACGTAGCCTTCTTTGCTGACGCCTGCCGCACTCCTCCCGAGGTGCGGTTTCTCGGGGTGGTCGGTCGGCCAATCTTCCCGCTAGAGCGGATCCCAAAGGTCCGCGTCCAGGTGGACCAGTTCTACGCGACCATCTCGGGTGACGCGGCGCTTGAGCGTGTCCCCTCGCCCGGCACGGAGGGCTTCGGCATATTTAGCCGGTGTCTCATGGAGGCACTGCGGGGCGTGCACGACGAAATCCTCACTCCCGTTGACAATGGCCCAGCCTCGCACGCGTTGCTCGCCGACTCGCTCGGCGACTACCTCTGGTCGGCCGTTCCCACCATTTCTTCCCAGCAGACCGGCATCACCCAGTACCCGGACTGCATCCCCACGTCGGCCTGGCGGCCGAACGCGCTCGCCTGGTTCGACCGTAGCCCCCGGGCGTCCGCGCCGATCCCGGTGCCGATGCCCGCCCCGAGACTCCCGCCGACGGGCGAGGTGCACATCTGGCGCTCCATCGAGCAGCCAGCGGAGGCCGGCCCGAACGCGGATCTGAGTGGCTCCGATTACGAGGAAACGACGGACGCTGAGTACGAGTCGGCCGAGGCACCCGACCTTGTATTCGTGGAGTCGGAGCACGCGTTGCGGAAGGCGGCCGAGGCGCCATCACGCCGGCGTACGCCGTGGCGGCCCCCGGCCGACCCTAACCGTCGGGCGTTGATCGCCGAGCTGGCTGACCAGATTGTTTCCCGCCCTGGCCGTGGTCACTTCGAGACCCGCGTGGGCGCCTCCGTTACCGGCGCCGAGGTGATCGAGGCGTGGGTCAATGGGCGACCCGCCTACGTCTTCGAGGAGGACGACGCTTGGCATGTGCGCGGTGTGCCGGATCAGCCGGGCGCTGTCTTCCTCAACATCCGCACAGCTGATGACGTCAGCTGGCTTGCCACGGCGCTGCTGCCGGGCTTCGTGACCACGGTGACCGTCGGCCCCGGCGGCGTAGACAGCGTCGTCTTCGCCGCGCTGGCTGGTGACCACCTGGACGAGGACCTCCGGTCGCTCGCCGTCGCAAGTGCAGCCCTCCGGACCGGGGACCTCGGCTTCGTCGACGACCACGACGTGGTACGCCTGCTCGACCAGGGGCACCCGACGATGACCGTGCTGACCGCCTACGCCCTCGACCGCGCCGGCCAGGAGGACGAGGTCCGCTACCTCTTCGAGCGGTACCGGGACGCGGGCCGCCCGATCCCCTTCGACCTTGCCCTGTTGGCCGAGGCGCTGGCCGAGGCGGAACGGGACTTGGTCCCCGAATTCCCCCTAATGACACGAGGATGGGCGCTCACCGATCAGCTGCCCTCTGGCGACCGCTTGCTGACCTACGCCCGACCACGGCTAGGTCGCACCGCCTGGACGACCTTCACCCAGCTATCCCCCGAGGCGATCGTCGCGCTCAGTGAGACCGAGGAGGGTGTCTACGCATGAGGTTAGTGCTGGTGCACGGGCGTAGCCAGGGGAAGAGGACCGAGCAGCTTCTGCGCGACGAGTGGGTCCCCGCTCTCCGCCGCGGTATCCAGGCAGCTGGCGCCGACCCGCTGCCCGACGATATCGACATCCGGATGCCGTTCTACGGCAAGCAACTGGACGAGCTGGTCGAGACCCCAGTCCCGGGGGAGGTCGTCACCCGTGGCGGCGGAGACGCACCCAATCAACTTCAGGCCGAGCTGCTGGTCGAGCTCGCGAAGAGAGCCGGCGTCACCGACGCCGAGATCGCCGCCGAGCTAGGCGTCACCACGATTCCCCGGGGGCCCCAGAACTGGGAGTGGGTTCAGGCGGTGGGCCGTGTGCTCGCCCGCCGTGTGCCCTGGATCAGCGAGTTCGCCCTGGATCAGTGGTTGCGGGACGTGGACGCTTACCTCACCCGTGCCCACGTTGCGCGAGTGGTCGACGACATCGTCCGCCCACACCTCACCGGCGGGCCAGCCGTCGTCGTCGGGCACTCGCTCGGCTCAATCGTCACGTACACGATCCTGACTCAGCTGGGCCGCGAGACAGACGTGCCCTTGTTCGTCACCGTGGGGTCTCCGCTGGGCATCCCGGTCGTCAAGCGCTACCTGCCGCGACCGCTGGGCATGCCCGCCGGCGTGAAGACGTGGTTCAACGGTTCCGACGAGCGCGACCCGGTCGCCCTGTATTCCCGCCTGGACCGGGACACCTTTCCCGCCGACATCGAGAACGCCAGCGACATTCACATCCCGGGCAAGAACCCGCACGCCATAGTGGGCTACCTCAGCGACACCACGGTGGCTCGGCGGATTCGACAGGCGCTGAGTTAGTCAGAACGCCCTGGTGCGGTGGGCCGATCACTGTTCGGGCACCTGTAGGGGGTCGGTCGCTCTCGAAGTGACCCAGCGAGCAGCGTGACTTTGAACGGTGACGCCAGGGTCGTCCGTTGGGTGCGTGGTACGACGAGCGGCGCGCTCCCGTCGCGCCGTTAGAAGCCCTCCCGGAGCCCGCTCCGGTGTGACTCCGCTCCAATGAATGTCGGGCTCCAAACCCGCTCGCACCTGCTGATCCTTCCTGCGAGGCCGCGGCCCTCACAGGCGAGTAGTCAACTCAGCTGGGGCAGCCCCGCAGTCGGCGTGGGTTTCACCGGCTCATATCGGGCTCTTGGATGTCGCGATCGAGCATGCGATGGGAGAGGTATACCGCGTGAACGGGCATGGGTGACTGGTTGGCAAACGTCGACGGTCGGGCAGCCCCATCGTCTCCATGACAGCGTTAGTATCCGCCACTGACCGAGATTGGGGACAAGGCCATGAGTTCGTACTTGTACGGCACGCTCTCCCGGAGACGCCTAACGACCAGCGCCGGTGAGGCCTTGGTATACGCACAAGCCGATCAAGGCGCGGCGGGCGGACGCGCGCCTCGAGATTCAGGTGCTAAGAGCAAGGAAGTTGTGAGCCACTGGCAGGACGTGCTGGTCGCGCTCGTGCCAGCTGAAGTCCTCGCCTTCCACGGCGTCGCCATGACGGTCGGCACCACAACTACAGGCAGTGGAGACGACACAACTACAGTCATCACCGCCCCCCATGAGATGGTTGTCGTCTACTGGATCCTTGTAGCGCTCGCCTTCTTGCTGTATCTCGGCGGGTCCAAGAGCCTGAAGCCCCAGGACCTGGCCCGGGCCGCAGTCGCATCCATCGCTTTCGTCCTCTGGACCCTGATCCAACCGAGCACCGCGTTCGACGCGTTTGACTGGAACCCCTCAACTCTGATCCGATTGACGATCGCACTAGCTGGCGCCGCGATACTTTCCTTCATAGTCAACGGATTAGCAACGAAGGCGGATAAGACACAAGGGTGACGTCGGCTGCTATCTCTCTCCAGGCCACGCTCAAACCCGCGAGGGGCATTGCGGCAGGAGTCGCACAGCGTTTCCATCGACCAGCCCGTGCCCGCATCCGAACGGGCAAACGGCGCGAGCGCCTGACCTCCGCACGCAGCTCCGACTTCAGGACGAGAGGCGGACTGCCGATGGTGCGACTTGGGCAGGTCGGACGCGGCGCCCTGTTCGTCCGCCAGCGACGGCCGGCCGCCCAGGACGGGGGCCGTGATGAACAGCCGGCGGACCGCGCGGATCCGTCCGGCGGCGAGCACGGTGGGGGACGCCGGCGACGGGCGGCCGGCCTGGTAGTGGGCCTCGTCGGCGACGACCAGATCGAAGGCGGCCGCAGTGAGCTGCTGGGCATGGGCGATCCGCGGGCTCGACTGGTAGGTGGGAAAC
>NZ_JBJGYX010000061.1:0-31872 GCF_054050195.1 Geodermatophilus sp. SYSU D00710 | reverse complement strand
CCCCCCCCCCCCCCCCCCCCCCCCCCCCCCCCCCCCCCCCCCCCCCCCCCCCGCCCCCCCCCCCCCCCCCCCCCCCCCCCCCCCCCCCGGCGGGTTCACACGCCGCGGAAGCGGTTGATCGCGCTCAGGTGCCGTTCCCGCTTCTCGGCGTCCTTGACACCCAGGCCCTCCTGCGGCGCGAGGGTGAGCACGCCGACCTTGCCCTGGTGCAGGTTGTGGTGGACGTCGTAGGCCGCCTGGCCGACCTCCTCCATCGCATAGGTGCGCGACAGGGTCGGGTGGACCAGCCCCCGGTCGATGAGCCGGTTGGCCTCCCACGCCTCCTTGTAGTTGGCGAAGTGCGACCCGACGATCCGCTTGAGGTTCATCCACAGGTAGCGGTTGTCGTAGGAGTGCATGTACCCGCTGGTGGAGGCGCAGGTGACGATCGTGCCGCCCTTCTTGGCGACGTAGACGCTCGCGCCGAAGGTCTCCCGGCCGGGGTGCTCGAAGACGATGTCGACGTCGTCACCGCCGGTCAGCTCGCGGATGCGCTTGCCGAACCGCTGCCACTCCCTGGGGTCCTGGGTGTCCTCGTCCTTCCAGAACCGGTAGCCCTCGGCGGAGCGGTCGATGACCAGCTCGGCGCCCATCGTCCGGACGATGTCGGCCTTCTCCGGGCTGGAGACCACGCAGACGGGGATCGCGCCGCCGTTGAGCGCCATCTGGGTGGCGTAGGAGCCCAGCCCGCCGGAGGCGCCCCAGATCAGCACGACGTCGCCCTGCTTCATGCCGGCGCCGTTGCGGGAGACGAGCTGGCGGTAGGCGGTGGAGTTGACCAGCCCGGGGGCGGCCGCCTCCTCCCAGGACAGGTGCCGTGGCTTGGGCATGAGCTGGTTGCTCTTGACCAGCGCCAGCTCGGCCAGGCCGCCGAAGTTGGTCTCGAACCCCCAGATGCGCTGCTGGGGGTCCATCATCGTGTCGTCGTGGCCGGCCGGGTCCTCCAGCTCCACCGACAGGCAGTGCGCCACCACCTCGTCGCCGGGCTTCCACTTGTTCACGCCCGGGCCCACCCGCAGCACCACGCCGGCCAGGTCGGAGCCGACCACGTGGTAGGGCAGGTCGTGCCGCTTGGTGAGCGGGTTCTGGCGGCCGTAGCGCTCGAGGAACCCGAAGGTGGAGACCGGCTCGAAGATCGACGTCCAGACGGTGTTGTAGTTCACCGACGACGCCATCACCGCCACCACCGCCTCGCCCGGGCCCAGCTCGGGGGTGGGCACCTCTTCGACGTGCAGCGACTTGCGCGGGTCCTTCTCCTTGGTCGGCATCCCGGCGAACATCTCCTGCTCGTCCTTGCGGACGACGACCGCCCGGTAGGACTCCGGCACCGGCAGCCCGCCGATGTCGCTGAGCTGGTCGGCGAGGATGGCGTCCCTGATCGCGTCCACGTGCTACTCCCGGGTCTTGGTCGGCTCGGAGCGGAGGGGGTGCGGCGGCAGGTTACCGGCCGGTAACCGCCGGGGCCGGGCGACCCGGGGACGCGCCCCGGAGCCCGGGGCTCAGGAGGCGGTGCGGGCGGGCTCGACGAGCTCGACGAGGACGCCGCCGGCGTCCTTGGGGTGGACGAAGTTGACCCGGCTGCCCGACGTCCCGCGCTTCGGGACGTCGTAGAGCAGCCGCAGGCCGCGCTCCCGCAGCGTGGCGCCGGCCGCCTCGACGTCGTCGACGCGGAAGGCGAGCTGCTGCAGGCCGGGCCCGGAGCGGCCGATGAACTTCGCGATCGTCGACTCCGGGGTGAGCGGGGCGAGCAACTGGATCCGGGTCTCCCCGCTGCCGACGGCGAGCATCGCCTCGCGGACGCCCTGCTCCTCGTTGGTCTCCTCGTGCACCGACCGGACGCCGAAGGTCCTCGCGTAGAAGGCGATCGCCTCGTCGAGGTCGGGGACGGCGATCCCGACGTGGTCGACGGTGGTGAACAGCTCGGCGGGCAGACCCGTCGCGGCGTCGGTCATCGGGTCATCTTGGCGCAAGACGTCTGAGACGACTCACCAGTGTGTCGGGGATCACGCCCGGGCGGGCTGGACCGTCCGGGGTCCCGGTCGGCCCGTCGACCCGGTTGGAGAACCGATCTATCCTGGCCTGCAGCCCTGTCCCCGCGACCTGCGACTCCCGCGGGCGCGGTCCGACCCGTCGTCGCCAGCGTCGGCGGCGCGCTCCTGGAGGCAGCATGTCCCGCTCGGTGATCGTCAGCGGCGCCCGGACCCCCATGGGCCGGCTGCTCGGCTCGCTCAAGGACTTCTCCGCGGCCGACCTCGGCGGTGTCGCGATCAAGGCCGCCCTGGAGCGCGCGGGCATCAGCGGCGACCAGGTCGAGTACGTGATCATGGGCCAGGTGCTGCAGGCCGGCGCCGGCCAGAACCCGGCCCGGCCCGCCGCGGTGGCCGCCGGCATCCCGATGACCGTCCCGGCGATCACCGTGAACAAGGTCTGCCTGTCCGGGCTGAGCGCCATCGCGCTGGCCGACCAGCTCATCCGCGCCGGCGAGTTCGACGTCGTCGTGGCCGGCGGCCAGGAGTCGATGACCCAGGCGCCGCACCTGCTGCCCAGCGGCCGCACCGGTACCAAGTACGGCGACGCGCGGCTGGTCGACGCCATGGCGCACGACGGGCTGACCGACACCTTCGACCAGGTGGCCATGGGCGCGCTGACCGAGCAGGCCAACGACCGGTACCGGCTGACCCGCGAGGAGCAGGACGCCTTCGCCGCGGAGAGTCACCAGAAGGCCGCCCGCGCGGGCAAGAACGGGATCTTCGACGAGGCGATCACCCCCGTGCTCATCCCGCAGCGCAAGGGCGACCCCATCGAGTTCCGCGACGACGAGGGCGTGCGCGCCGACACCACCGTGGAGACCCTCGCCCGGCTCAAGCCCGCCTTCGCGAAGGACGGCACCATCACCGCGGGCACCGCCTCCCAGATCTCCGACGGCGCCTGCGCGGTTGTGGTCATGAGCGCCGAGAAGGCCGCGGAGCTGGGCGTCACGCCGATCGCCGAGATCGGCGCGCACGGCGTCGTCGCCGGGCCGGACGCGACGCTGCAGAGCCAGCCCGCCCGCGCGATCCGGCGGGCCTGCGAGCGCGAGGGGATCGCGCCGGAGGACCTCGACCTGGTCGAGTTCAACGAGGCCTTCGCCGCGGTCGCCCTCGTCTCCACCCGCGAGCTGGGGATCGACCCGGAGAAGGTCAACCCCAACGGCGGCGCGATCGCCCTCGGCCACCCGATCGGCATGAGCGGCGCCCGGATCGTGCTCGACGTGGCGCTCGAGCTGCGCCGCCGCGGTGGCGGTGTCGGTGCCGCCGCGCTGTGCGGCGGTGGCGGGCAGGGCGACGCGCTGGTCCTGCACGTGCCCGCTCCCGCGTGACGCCCGACGGCCTCGTCCGGGAGGGCACGGCCGTCACGACGCCCGGCCCCGCCACCCCCCGGGGGAGGCGGGGCCGGCGCGCTGTCGACGTCCCCGACCTGGTCGCCCGCGCCCGCGACGGCGAGGCCCGCGCGGTGGCCCGGCTCATCTCGCTGGTCGAGGACGCCAGCCCACTGCTGCGCGAGGTCGCCGCCGCGCTGGCGCCGCACACCGGGCACGCGCAGGTGCTGGGGCTGACCGGCGCGCCCGGCGTCGGCAAGTCCACGACGACGACGGCGCTGGTTCGCGGCCTTCGGGCCGCCGGTCGGCGGGTCGGCGTGCTCGCCGTCGACCCGTCCTCGCCCTTCTCCGGCGGCGCGCTGCTCGGCGACCGGGTGCGCATGCAGGACCACGCCGGCGACCCCGGCGTCTACATCCGGTCGATGGCCTCGCGCGGGCACCTGGGCGGGCTGGCCTGGGCGACGCCGCAGGCGCTGCGGGTGCTCGACGCGGCCGGCTGCGACGTCGTGCTCGTCGAGACCGTCGGCGTCGGCCAGTCGGAGCTGGAGATCGCCTCGCTCGCCGACACCACGCTGGTGCTCGTCGCGCCGGGGATGGGCGACGGCATCCAGGCGGCCAAGGCCGGGATCCTCGAGGTGGCCGACGTCCTCGTCGTCAACAAGGCCGACCGGGACGGCGCCGACCGGACCGTGCGCGACCTGCGCTACGCCCAGTCCCTGGGCGGCCGGTCCACCGGTCCGGGGGCATGGCGGCCGCCGATCCTGCGCACGGTGGCCGCCCGCGGGGAGGGCGTCGACCGGGTCCTCGAGGAGGTCGAGGCGCACCGCCGGTGGCTGGCCGGCTCCGGCGAGGGCGCCCGCCGCCGTGCCGAGCGGGCCGCCCGCGAGATCGAGGCGATCGCGCTCGCCGGGCTGCGGGAGCGGATCGGCGAGGTGCGCGGGTCGGCCGCGCTGGCCGCGCTCGCCGGCGAGGTGGTGGCGGGGGAGACCGACCCCTACCGCGCCGCCGACCGGCTCCTCGGGCAGCTCCGGGACCCCGCGGGCAGACTGACCCGGTGAACGGGAAGCCGGACGCCGTCGTCGTCGGAGCCGGGCCGAACGGCCTGGCCGCAGCGCTGCGGCTGGCGGCGGCCGGGCTGCGGGTGCAGGTCGTCGAGGCGGCGGACCGGCCCGGCGGCGGGATGCGCACCGAGGAGCTCATGCGGCCGGGCTACCGGCACGACGTCTGCTCCATCGTGCAGCCGATGGCCGCCGCGGCACCGTTCTTCCGCGAGTTCGACCTGCCCAGCCGCGGCGTCCGGCTGGTGCAGCCGGAGGTCAACTTCGCCCACCCGCTGGAGGGCGGGCGGGCCGCGGTCCAGTACCACTCCCTGGAGGAGACGGCGGCCGCGCTCGGGCGGGACGGGGCGGCCTACCGCCGCCTGTTCGAGCCGCTGGTGGAGCACGGGCAGGACGTCGTCGACTTCTTCCTGACCAGCCGGCTGCGCCGGCTGCCGACCCGCAGCGTGCCGCAGATCGTGTACTTCGGGCTCAACGGGCTGCCCAACGTGAGCTGGCTGGCGCACCGGTACTTCGAGACCGAGGAGGCCCGCGCGCTGCTCGGCGGCGCCGCGGCGCACGGGATGCTCGACCTGAGCCAGCCGCTCACCTCCGCGCTCGGGATGCTGCTGACGATGCTCGGCCACCACGTCGGCTGGCCGCTGGTCGAGGGCGGGTCGCAGAACCTCGCCGACGCGATGGTCACCGCGCTCGAGCAGCAGGGCGGCGAGGTGGTCACCGGGCACCTGGTCACCGACCTGCGCGAGTTCGACGGCGTCCCGGCCGTGCTGCTCGACACCACGCCCGAGGCCTTTGTGTCGATGGCCGGCGACCGGGTGCACGAGGGCTACCGGCGCTGGGTGCGGCGGTACCGGCACGGCGCCGGCGTCTTCAAGATCGACTGGATCCTGTCCGAGCCGGTGCCGTGGACCAACCCCGATGCCCGGCGGGCCGGGACGCTGCACGTGGCCGGCACCCTCGAGGAGACCATCGCCGGCGAGCGCGCCCCGAACCAGGGGCGGGCCGCCGAGCGCCCGTACGTGCTGGCCGTCCAGCCGACCGTGCCCGACCCGACCCGTGCGCCCGAGGGCGGCCACGTCTTCTGGGCCTACGTGCACGTGCCGCACGGGTCCGACGTGGACATGACCGCGGCGATCGAGGACCAGGTCGAGCGGTTCGCGCCGGGGTTCAAGGACACGATCGTCGACCGGGTCACCAAGAACGCCGTCCAGATGGAGGCGTGGAACCCGATGTACCTCGGCGGGGACATCTCCAACGGCCAGGCCACGCTGCGCCAGATGCTGTTCCGCCCGGTGCCGCGGTGGAACACCTACAAGACGCCGGTCGACGGCGTGTACCTCGCGTCCTCGGCCACCCCGCCCGGGCCCGCCGTGCACGGCGCCTGCGGGGACAACGCCGCACAGGTGGCGCTGCGCGAGGTGTTCGGCGTCCGCGACGTCCCCCGCCTGCGCCCCGCCGTCTGAGGGGTCGGCCGTCGCGCCCGTTGTCGACCTGATGCGGTCTTGGCGGCGCTGACATCGCACCAGGTCTACAAGCGGCGCTCAGGCGGCGAGCACCGCCGCCAGCCGGGCGACCAGCCGGCCGGGCTCCTGCAGGTCCTCCGCCGTCACGAACACGACCCGCCAGCCAGCGGCGGTCAGCCGGTTGAGGCGGGCGCGGTCCGCGGCCACCTGCTGGGGTCGGCCGTGCCATCGTCCCTCGTACTCGACGGCCACCCGGTGCTCCGGCCAGGCGAAGTCCACCCGCGCGACCACCCGGCCGACGTCGTCCCGCACCCGGTACTGCGCGACCGGACGGGGGAGCCGCGAGGCGTGGAGGAGGAGGCGCAGCCGGGTCTCCTGAGGTGACTCCGCGAGCCCGTCGACCAACGCGACCACCGACCGGGCACGCCGGCAGCCGGGGCCGGTGGCCGCGGCGACCGCTGCCCTGACCCGCCCGAGGTCGGTGACCCGGCGCGCGACGAGGGCATCGACGAGCGCGACCGCACCGGTGAGCGGACCCGGCGCACGGGCGAGGTCGACGGCGGTCGTCTCGGGACTGGTCACGGGTACGCCGCGGCGCGTCGTGACCTCGTTCGGGTCGAGCGCCCACCGGCGCACCCGGACGCCGGGCACGGTGCACGCGGACGACCCGGGCGGGACCGTCAGTTCGACGTCGTCGGTCACCGTCGCGGCGTCGACGTCCCAGAGCACCGCGGCGCTCCGACCCGAAACGACGGCGCCGGGGACGAGCAGCAGCGCGGCGGCCCCGGCGCGCACCTCGTGCGTCACCGTGACCGACGAGCACGCGTACACGTCCCGGAACAGGCGCTGCCAGGCGGCGCTGCGCAACTGGTGCCTGGTGATCCGGCCGGCGGCGACCTGCTGCGACCCGCGGAAGACGCGGCCCCGCAGCATCGGCGGGCGGTGTGGCTGGACGGGCACCGCAGGAGGATGGCTGCTGCGGCAGTGTCGGCGCTCCGGCTGTCCACAGGCCCCGCCGGTTGTCGACCTGGTGCGGGCTCGGCCGCGCTGAGACCGCACCAGGTCGACATGACGCGTGCGGGTGACCGGTCGGCGCGGAGGCCGGGGCGCAGGCGGGCGGCGGGTAGCGTCGGGCGCATGGTCCGGGCGCTGGGGCTGCCGTTCGACCCGATCGAGCGCGCGGGGGAGACCTGGGAGCAGCGCTTCGGGCCGGCCGCGGCGATGCGCGCGGCCACGTCGGTGTTCCGGGTGCAGCAGATCCTGCTCGCCCGCTTCGACGAGGTGCTGCGCCCGCACGGGCTGACCTTCGCCCGGTACGAGGTGCTCGTGCTGCTCACCTTCAGCCGGAGCGGGCAGCTGCCGCTCAAGGTCATCGGCAGCCGCCTCATGGTCCACCCGACCAGCGTCACCAACGCCATCGACCGGTTGGTCGCGGCCGGGTACGTCGACCGCCGGCCCAACCCCGCCGACGGCCGCGGCGTCCTCGCCGGCATCACCGACCGCGGCCGCGCGGTGGTCGAGGCGGCCACCCGGGAGCTCACCGCGCTCGACTTCGGCCTCGGCGACCTGCCCGAGGCCGAGCAGGAGACCCTGTTCGACCTCCTGCGCCGGGTGCGGCTGGGCGCCGGCGACGTCGCGGAGGTCGACGCGACCCCGTCCGCCGAGGGCTGACACCGCGCCCCCGCGCCGGTGGGATCATGGGCGCATGCAGCCCACCCGTCCCGGACGCCCCGACCCGCGCGCGCAGGCCCAGCAGGCGCAGCTCGCCGCCTCCCTGGCCGGTGCGGTCGACCTCGCCGCCGTCAAGGCCCGCTCCGAGGCCGCCGCGCGGGCCCAGGCGGCCCCGCAGCCCAGTGCCACGGCCCCGGCGGGCGCACCCGGCTCGGCGGTCGTCGACGTCACCGAGGCCACCTTCCAGGCCGAGGTGCTCGACCGCTCCTTCCAGGTGCCGGTCGTCCTCGACCTGTGGGCCGAGTGGTGCGGCCCCTGCAAGCAGCTCTCCCCGGTGCTCGAGCGGCTGGCCGCCGAGGGCGGCGGTTCGTGGGTGCTCGCCAAGGTCGACGTCGACGCCAATCCGGCGCTGGCCCAGGGCCTGCGGGTGCAGGGCATCCCCGCGGTCAAGGCGGTCTGGCAGGGGCAGCTGGTCGCCGAGTTCACCGGCGCCATACCCGAGGAGCAGGCTCGCCAGTTCGTCACCGAGCTGGTCCGGGCCACCACCGGCGGCGCGGTCCCGGAGGGCGGGCCCGGCGAGGACGAGGCGATGGACGACCCCCGCCTCGACGCCGCCGAGGCCGCCCTCGAGCGCGGCGACCTCGAGGCCGCCGAGGCCGCCTACGCCGCGATCCTCGAGACCGAGCCCGACCACCCGGTCGCGGGCCTCGCGCTGCGCCAGGTGCGGCTGATCCGCCGGGCCGACGCCGCCGGTCCCGAGGCGCTCGCGGCCGCCGACGCCGCCCCCGACGACGTCGAGGCGCAGACCCGGGCGGCGGACTTCCAGCTCGGCACGGGCGACGTCGAGGGCGCCTTCACCCGCCTGGTCGACGTCGTCCGGCGGACCGCCGGCGACGACCGGGACCGCGCGCGCCAGCACCTCGTCGAGCTCTTCGACGTCGTCGGCGCCGAGGACCCGCGGGTGGTCGCCGCCCGCCGCCAGCTGATGGCGGCGCTCTACTGAGCCTCGCCCGGCTGCGCTAGACCCCGACGCCGCACGGTTCCGCGCCGTTGAGGAAGCCGGCGCGGAACAGGTCGACCAGCTGGAACCCGGTCAGCTCGACGTCGGCGAGCACGTCCGGGTCGTTGCCGTACTCGAGCAGGAACTGCACGCTCTCGTCGATGTCACCGGGGGAGATGCGCACGCTCTCCAGCTGGTTGTTGTAGACCTGCGCCGAGTACCAGCCGGTCAGGCACACGGCCGACTGGAGCGCCTCGGTGTCGTCGGTGGACAGGCCCAGCTGGTCGCGGGCGGCCAGCGCGTACGGGACGGCCACCCCGGTGACCACGGCGAAGTCGCCGAGCTCGTAGGCCTGCTCGGCGAAGTCCCCGTCGAAGGCGACGAGGCCGGCCCCGTCCCCGCCGTCGGGGCAGTAGACCAGCGCGACGTCCTCGGGGGCGCAGTCCGGCGGGGCGGTGGTGGCCTCCAGCGCCGGCTCGGTGAACTCGGCGTCGAGGACCTCGCTGAACGCGCGGCCCCAGAACTCGGCCAGCGACGCCTCGGTGAAGCCGAGGGTGTCGCCGAAGGGCGCGTTGCCGCCGGTGGCGAAGTCCGTGTCGGTGGTGAACTCGCCCTGGGTGAACACCCGGTCGGGGCCGTAGCGGTCGCGGCAGGCCGTCGAGCCGTCGTCGAAGCCCTCCTGGAACGCCGAGACGCGGTCGAAGTAGGAGCCGTGCGCCTGCTGCTCGCCCGAGCCGGTGCCCACCGGGTCGCGCAGCAGGAAGTAACCGCGCAGCAGCTGGTCGAGGTCGTCGGTGTCGATGGAGGAGTACTCGGCGTTGCCGTCGGCCACCCACGCCGTCCACGCGCCGGCCAGGCAGTCGGCCTGGGTCTCGGTGGCGATCGAGGCCGGCGGGTAGCCGACCCGGGCCTGCACCGCGTGGCCGAACTCGTGCGCCATCACCAGCTGCGGCAGCACCTCGCCGTACTGGCCGGCGAGCTCTCCGAGGAAGGCGCGGTCGTAGCTGATCGAGTCGGAGTTGGGCGCCTCCTGCGAGGAGCAGTAGAAGGCGTTGTTCTCCAGCTCGCGGGGATCGGTGCCGCAGCCGATGCCGTCGGGGTACAGCGACGGGTCGACGTCGTTCGGGTCGACGCTGAAGAAACCGCCGGTCAGCGGCTGGAACGGCTGCCCGAAGACGTCGGGGAAGCTCGCCGCCCAGAAGGTCTCCAGGTCGGCCAGCGCGTTGCGGGCGAGGGTGTCGATCGGTCCGTCGGTGGCGCCGACGATGCGCAGCGTGCCGGCGTCGACCGACTCGGTCGGCATGCCCTGCGACCGCGGGGTGCCGATCACGACGTAGGAGCACGCCGAGGTGACGAGGACGCCGAGCGCCAGCAGCGCGGCGAGGGCGCCCCGGGAGCGCGAGGGGAGGTCCATCGGGAGGCCCGTACCCGGCCGGGGCCTGCGTGAACGCGGCGGCGCCCGCCTCCCGCGCGGGGGAGACGGGCGCCGCTGTCGTGACCGGGACGGGCTACAGCCCGATGTCGCAGCCGGTGCCGCCGTTGAGGAAGCCGTCGCGGAAGGCGTCGACCATCTCGAAGCCGGACAGGTCGGTGTTCGGGAAGACACCCTCCTCCTGGCCGTAGGTGAGCAGGAAGATGGCCGCCTCGTCGACGTCGCCGGGGGAGAGGCTGCCGATCTGCTCGAAGTCACCGGTCCAGAAGCGGGCGGTGTACCAGCCGGTCAGGCAGACCGCCGAGGAGATCGCCGCGGCGTCGTCGATCGGCAGGTCCAGCTGGGCGCGCGCGGCCTGGGCGTAGGCGACGGAGATGGCCGCGGCGACCGCGAAGTCCCCGATGCCGTCGTAGGTCGAGCCCAGCAGCTCCGCGTCGAGGTAGACGGTGTCGTCGGCCTCGCAGTACCCGAGGTCGCGGTTCTCCGCGCCCATGTCACCGCAGTCGGGCGCGTCCCCCTCGAAGGACTCGATCGCGGGCTCGGTGAACTCGGCGCCCAGGCCCGGGAACACCGACTGGTAGAAGACCGGCAGCGTGGTGGCGACCAGCTCGCCGATCTGGTCGGCGGGCAGGTTGCCCCCGCTCTCGAGGTCGGCCTCGGTGGTGAACTCGGTGGCGGTGAACAGCCGCTCCTCGGTGAAGTCGTCGCGGCAGGTGCCCACGCCGCCGTCGTAACCGGCGTAGAAGGCCGACATCCGGTCGAAGCCGGAACCGTGCGCGCGCTGGTCGTCGGGGTCGAAGCCGACCGGGTCGCGCAGGCCGATGACCCCGAGGACGACCTGGTCGAGCTCGGCGGCGCGCAGCGCGATGTGCTCGGCGTTGCCGTCGATCACCCAGCGGGTGAAGGCGCCGGCGAGGCAGTCGGCCTGCGTCTCGACGACGATCGCCGAGTCGGCGAAGCCGAACCGGCCCTGCATCGCGTGGCCGATCTCGTGCGCCATGACCGCGGGGCCGAGGTAGGGCCCGAACTGGTCGCTGAGCTGCTGCAGGAGCGCCCGGTCGTAGGCCACGACGTCGCAGTTCGGGTCGTAGTGGGCGTTGTTGGCCACCCCCTCGGGGTCCTCGGGCGCCCGGGCGCAGCCGATGCCGGTGTCGGGGTAGGCCGACTCGTCGATGTTCGTGGAGTCGACGGAGAAGTAGCCGCCGGTGATCGGCTCGTACTCCTCACCGAAGTACTCGGGGTAGGCCTGCGACCAGAAGGTGTCCAGGTCGGCCAGGGCGTTGCGGGCGAGCCGGTCGGCCTCGGTGTCCGCGGAGCCGGTGACCGGGAAGTCCGCGTCGGAGACGTCGACCGGCACGCTCGCGCCGCGCGACGCGATGCCGGAGACGGTGCTCGTGCAGCCGGTGAGCAGCACGCTGCCCGCCACTGCCGCCACGATGACGCGACGCAGGACATGCCTCATGGAGCTGGTGTTCCTTCTCTGCCGGTGTGCCGTCACCCGGGGAGCCGGGCGCGCGGGGTGCGGTCCGCGCCACCGGGGGCGGCGCGGAGCCGGGCCATGATGCACGGGCGGGCAGGAGTGCGGAACAGGTCGGCGCGCGGCGACGCCCGGGCCACCCCGAGGGGGCGGCCCGGGCGTCGCCGATCAGGGGATCAGCCCTCGTGGACCAGCCAGAGGGTGCCCAGCGGCGGCGCGGAGACGGTGGCCGAGAAGGGCTGGCCGTGCCAGGGCTCGGCGACGGCGTCGACCCCGCCGTAGTTGCCGACCCCGGAGCCGCCGTAGAGCTCGGCGTCGGTGTTGAGCACCTCGCGCCAGCGCCCGCCGCGGGGCAGGCCGACGCGGTAGCCGTGGTGCGGCGTGCCGGCGAAGTTGCAGACCGCGGCCAGCACCTGGCCGCGTGTCTGCCCGCCCTCGACCGGCCCGCCGCGCTCGCCGGACTCCGCGGCCTGGGTGGCCGTGGGGACGTCGGTCACCTTCGGCCCGCCGTAGCGCAGGAACGTGACGACGTTGCCCGAGGCGTCGTTGGCGTCGATCCACTGGAAGCCGGCCGGGTCGACGTCGAGCGACCACAGCGCCTCGAGCTCGCGGTAGCGGGCGTTGAGGTCGGTGACCAGCTGCAGCACACCGCGGTGCGCGGGGTCGTCGAGGTGCCACCAGTCCAGCGAGCGGCTCTCGGCCCACTCGCTGTCCTGGGCGAACTCCGAGCCCATGAACAGCAGCTGCTTGCCGGGGTGGGCCCACATGTAGGCCAGGTAGCCGCGCACACCGGCCAGCTGCTGCCAGCGGTCGCCGGGCATCTTCCGCAGCAGCGAGCCCTTGCCGTAGACGACCTCGTCGTGGCTGATCGGTAGCACGTAGTTCTCGGAGTAGGCGTACATCATCGAGAACGTCAGCTGGTTGTGGTGGTAGCTGCGGTGCACCGGCTGGCGGGAGACGTAGGCCAGCGAGTCGTGCATCCAGCCCATGTTCCACTTGAAGCCGAAGCCCAGGCCGCCCAGGTGGGTGGGCCGGGTGACCCCGGGCCAGGCCGTCGACTCCTCCGCGATGGTGACCACGCCGGGCACCTCGCGGTAGACGGTCGCGTTGACCTCCTGGAGGAACGACACCGCCTCCAGGTTCTCCCGCCCGCCGTAGGCGTTGGGCACCCACTCGCCGTCCTCGCGCGAGTAGTCGAGGTAGAGCATCGAGGCGACGGCGTCGACCCGCAGCCCGTCGATGTGGAACTCCTGGCACCAGAACAGCGCGTTGGCGACGAGGAAGTTGCGCACCTCGGTGCGGCCGAAGTTGAACACGAACGTGCCCCAGTCCGGCTGCTCACCGCGGCGGGGGTCGTCGTGCTCGTAGAGGGCGGTGCCGTCGAAGCGGCCCAGCGCCCACGCGTCCTTGGGGAAGTGTGCCGGGACCCAGTCGACGATGATCCCGAGGCCGGCCTGGTGGGCCCGGTCGACGAGGTAGCGCAGGTCGTCGGGGTGCCCGAAGCGCGCGGTGGGGGCGTAGTAGCTGGTGACCTGGTATCCCCAGGAGCCGCCGAAGGGGTGCTCGGCGACCGGCAGGAACTCCAGGTGCGTGAAGCCGGCGGCGACGGCGTAGTCGACGAGCTCGTCGGCCAGCTGCCGGTAGGACAGCCCCTGCCGCCACGAGCCGAGGTGCACCTCGTAGATGCTCATCGGCCGCTCGTGCCAGCCGCCGCGCTCGCGCTCGGCCAGCCACGCGTCGTCGTTCCACTCGTAGGTGGACTCGGTGACCACCGAGGCGTTGAGCGGGGGCACCTCGGTGGCGAAGGCCATCGGGTCTGACTTCTCCCGCCACACGCCGTCGGCGCCGAGCACGTGGAAGCGGTAGCGGGCGCCGACCTGCACGCCGGGCACGAAGATCTCCCAGACGCCGATCGAGCCGAGCTGGCGCATGGGGTAGAGCCGCGCCTCCCAGTAGTCGAAGTCGCCGGTGACCTTCACGCCCTGGGCGTTGGGCGCCCACACCGCGAAGGAGACGCCCGCCACGGTGCCGCGCGGGGTGTCGTAGCGGCGGACGTGCGCGCCCAGCACGTCGTACAGCCGCTCGTGCCGGCCCTCGCCGAGCAGGTACTGGTCGAGCTCGCCGAGCGTGGGCAGCCACCGGTAGGGGTCGTCGACGGGGAAGGTGTCGGTGCCGTAGGTGACCTCGAGCCGGTAGTCGCCGGGCTGGGCGGGCAGCGTGGCCTCGAAGACGCCGCCCGGGTGGATCTGCCGGGCCTCGTAGCGGGCGTCGTCCTGGTCGAGGACGGCCACGGCGGAGGCGTTGGGCCGCAGCGCGCGCACCACCCAGCCCGAGCCGGACGGGTGTGCGCCGAGGACGCGGTGCGGATCCCGCGACCAGCCGTCCACGATCGCGCGCAGGTCCTCCTCGGTGACGGCGTCGGTCGCGTCGGGCGTGCCCTCGCCGCCGGCGCCGGAGGCCAGCCCGCCGCCGTCCCCCGGCTCGGGCTGTGGCTCGGGCCGGACCTCGGGCTGGGACCCGGGCCGGTCTGCGGGCGCGCCCGAGGGGGAGCCGGGCTCGGCGATCGGCGCCGGCGCGACCACCGGGGGCGTCGTGCCGCCCTGCTCGGCGACGACCTCGGCGGTGGGCTCGGCGGCGGTGTCGGCGGCCGTGCGCTTCGCGGGGGTGCGCGTGCGGGTGGCCTTCACCGGCGCGTCACCCGTGGCGGTGGTCGCCGCCGTGGCCTTCCTCGTCGTCCGCTTGGCTGCCTTCTTCGCGGCGGCGGGCTCGGCGGCGCCGTCGCCGTCGGTGACCGCGGCCGTGGTCGCCGCGGCCGTCTCCCCGGCGGGGGCCTTCTTGGCCGGGGCCTTCTTCGCGGGGGCCTTCTTCGCCGCCGCCTTCTTGGCCGGGGCCCGCTTCTTCGCGGGGGCCGCGTTCACCACCGGCTCGCTCTCGGCCGCCTCGGCCTGGGCGGCGCGCTCGTCGACCACCCGCTGCAGTTCCTCCTTGGAGGCCGGCGCGTCGGCGGTCTCGTTGGCGGTGGGCGTACCGGGAGGGAGTGTCGAGTCGCTCGTCGTCATGGTCGCGTTGCCGTCCTCTGCCGTCGTCTCGTGCCGTCGTCTGGTCCGCGGGTGCTGACTCCGTGCGGTGTCGTCGTGCGGGTGGGGCTCAGGACTCCCCGGCGGTGAGCCGCGCCAACGACTGCAGCGGGATCATCAGCCAGTTCGGCCGGTTGCGCGCCTCGTAGACGCACTCGTAGACGGCCTTGTCCGCCTCGAAGGCCCGCAGCAGCGGGGAGTCCCCGCACGGGTCCATCTCGCCGGCCGCCGAGTAGCCCGTGCAGAAGGCGCCGCGGTTGCGCACTGCCCACTCCTGGGCGCGGTACGCGCGCTGGGAGTCGTCGGGCTGCTCCACGAGCATGTGCCGTGCGGCGTAGTCGAAGCTGCGCAGCATCCCCGCGACGTCGCGCAGCGGGCTGTCGAGCTGCCGGCGTTCGGCCAGCGGCCGGGCCGGCTCGCCCTCGAAGTCGAGCACCACCCAGCCGGTCGCGGTCCGCAGCACCTGACCGAGGTGGAAGTCGCCGTGCACCCGCTGGCGCACCACCTCCTCCGGGCTGTCGGCCACGGCGGCGTAGAGCGCGCGCAGTCCGGCCAGGTGCTCCTCGAGCTGGGGGACCACGCCCAGGGCCGCCTCCAGCCGGGCGTTCATCGCGTCCGCGCTGGCGGCGAACCACGCGCGGTCGGCGGGCTCGCTCGGCAGCACCCGCGCGAGGTCGGCGTGCACCGAGGCGGTCGCCGCGCCCAGGCGCTCGCTGTCCGCGGCGAAGTCCCCGCCCACCTCGTCGGCGTGCAGGTCGCCCTCGGCGTAGAGGTCGCGGACGCTGGCGGTGGCCAGCCGCCAGCCGTCGCTGGCGCCCCGGACGAAGGTCTGCAGCATCGCGACCGTCGCGGGCTCGGCCGAGGGGTCCGGGTCGTCGATCTCGACGTACCCGAGCAGCGGGGCGATGTGCGGGTTCTCGGTCCGCCGCAGCGCCTCGCCGATCTCGACGTCGGGGTTGAGCCCGGGCTCGAGCCGGCGGAACAGCTTGAAGATGGCGTCCTGGCCGTAGACCAGCGAGGTGTTGCTCTGCTCGCCGGACAGGACGTCGCCGGGCACGCCCTCGGGGATGGGCGCGGGGGCATCGGCGTCGCCGGCCGGGTGGAAGTGCAGCGGCCCGACGGTGGCACCGGCGGCCAGGTTCGCCAGCCACGGCATCGTCGCGTCGCGGTCGCGCATCGCGTCGTAGGCGTAGTTCTCCCGCTCGGACCCGTCGGCGTCCTTGCCCGGCACCGCGCCGATGAACGCCCAGCTGAGGTCCTCCTCCGGGTGCGCACGCCAGGACAGCGGCACCAGGTAGGTCTCGACGGCGCCGTCGGTGTAGGTGACGCGCACACGGTGCACCGAGACCACCGGCTCGCCGCGGGAGAGGAAGAAGCCCTCCTCGGTGACGTCGGCCCACTCCCGGCCCTTGCCGCCGAACCACCGCTGGTGCGGCATCCAGTCCCGCAGGACCCCGGCCAGTGCCGTGCTCATCGGGCGCCTCCGGTGCCGTGCGGGACGTCGTCGGGCGCCTCGCTCACCAGCCCGGAGGCCAGCAGCGAGTCGGCCAGCGGGCTGCTGGCGGTGTCGGTCGCGGCCGGCTCCTCGACCGGCTCGGCCGCCGGCTCCTCGGCCGGCCGGGCCAGTTCGAACCAGTAGAAGCCGTGCCCGGCCAGGGTGAGCATGTAGGGCAGGACGCCGATCTGCGGGAACTCGACCCGGCCGGTGAGCTCGATGGGCGTGTAGCCCTCGAAGCGGCGCAGGTCGAGCTCCACCGGCTGCGGGAAGCGGGACAGGTTGTTGACACACAGCACGACGTCATCGCCGAACTCGCGGACGAACGACAGCACCGTCGGGTTGCGCGACCCGACCTCCTCGTAGGTCCCCAGCCCGAAGGTGGGGTGCTCCTTGCGGACGGCGATCATGCGGCGGATCCACTGCAGCATCGAGTTGGTGTTGCGCAGCTGCGCCTCGACGTTGGTGGTCTGGTAGCCGTAGACCGGGTCGGCGTTGAGCGGCAGGTACATCCGCTGTGGGTCGGCGGTGGAGAAGCCGCCGTTGCGGTCCGGCGTCCACTGCATCGGCGTGCGGACGCCGTCGCGGTCACCGAGCCAGATGTTGTCGCCCATGCCGATCTCGTCGCCGTAGTAGAGGACCGGCGAGCCGGGCAGGCTCAGCAGCAGCGCGTTGAACAGCTCGAGGGTGTTGAGGTCGTTGTCGAGCAGCGGTGCCAGCCGGCGGCGGATGCCGATGTTCGCCTTCATGCGGGGGTCCTTGGCGTACTCCGCCCACATGTAGTCGCGCTCCTCGTCGGTGACCATCTCCAGGGTCAGCTCGTCGTGGTTGCGCAGGAAGATGCCCCACTGGCAGTTGTCCGGGATCGACGGCGTCTGCGCCATGATCTCCGAGATCGGGAAGCGCTGCTCCCGGCGGGCGGCCATGAACAACCGCGGCATGACCGGGAAGTGGAACGCCATCTGGCACTCGTCGCCGTCCTCGCCGAAGTACTCGACGACGTCGGCCGGCCACTGGTTGGCCTCGCACAGCAGCACGCGGTCGGGGTAGTCGGCGTCGACCACCTTGCGCACGTACTTGAGGAACTCGTGGGTCCTGGGCAGGTTCTCGCCGTTGGTCCCCTCCTCCTCGAACAGGTAGGGGACCGCGTCGAGCCGGAAGCCGTCGATGCCCAGGTCCAGCCAGAACCGCAGGGCGTCGATGATCGCCTCCTGCACCTTCGGGTTCTCGAAGTTCAGGTCGGGCTGGTGGGAGAAGAAGCGGTGCCAGAAGTACTGCTTGCGCACCGGGTCGAAGGTCCAGTTCGAGCTCTCGGTGTCGACGAAGATGATCCGCGCGTCGGGGTAGCCGGTGTCGTCGTCGGCCCACACGTAGAAGTCGCCGTAGGGGCCCTCCGGGTCGCTGCGGCTGGCCTGGAACCACGGGTGCTGGTCCGAGGTGTGGTTCATGACGAAGTCGATGATCACGCGGATGCCGCGCCGGTGGGACTCGGCGAGGAACTCCTTGAAGTCCTCGATGTCACCGAACTCCGGCAGCACGGCGGTGTAGTCGCTGACGTCGTAGCCGCCGTCGCGCAGCGGCGAGGCGAAGAACGGCGGCAGCCACAGGCAGTCGACCCCGAGCCACTGCAGGTAGTCGAGCTTGTCGATCATGCCGCGGAGGTCGCCGATGCCGTCGGCGTTGCTGTCGGCGAAGCCGCGGACGAGGACCTCGTAGAAGACGGCGCGCTTGTACCAGGTGGGGTCGGCGCCGCGGGGCGGCAGTGCGGAACCCGTCTGGGTCGGGTCGGGCACGGGGAGCGTCATCGGTGCGGGTCGTCCTCGCGTGTGGGGCGTTCGGGTGGAGGTCGGGCGGTCAGCGGACCGCCGGCGGCCAGGTCACCGGCCGCGGGAGGTGCACCGAGAGGACGTGCGCGGGCTCCCAGTAGGGGTCCAGCTCGACGTAGTTGAACTGGCCCCAGTCGTAGCGGGCGCCGGTGAGCTCGTCGGTGACGGCGAAGCGCTCGTGCCAGTCCAGGCCCAGCGCGGGCAGGTCCAGCGACGTCGTCCCGATCTGCCGGTTGTGGCTGTCGAGCGCGCAGACGACGAGGACGGCGTCCTGCGAGCCCGGGTCGGTCTTGGAGAAGCAGATCAGGTTGCCGTTGTCGACCGGGTGGAACCGCAGCGTGCGCAGCTGCTGCAGCGCCGGGTGCTGCCGGCGGATCTCGTTGAGCCGGCGCAGGTAGGGCGCGAGGCTGCGCCCGGCGCCCTCGGCGCCGGCCCAGTCCCGCGGCCGCAGCCGGTACTTCTCGCTGTCGAGGTACTCCTCGCTGCCCGGCCGCACCGCCACGTGCTCGAAGAGCTCGTAGCCGGAGTAGACGCCCCAGGTGGGGCTCATCATCGATGCCAGCACCGCCCGGATCTTGAACATCGGCGGCCCGCCGTACTGCAGGCTCGCGTGCAGGATGTCGGGGGTGTTGACGAAGAAGTTCGGCCGCATGTAGTGCGCGTTGGAGGCCAGCTCGCGGCCGTACTCCTCGAGCTCCTCGCGCCCGGTCCGCCAGGTGAAGTACGTGTAGGACTGGGTGAACCCGATGCGGGCCAGCTGGTGCATCATCGCCGGCCGGGTGAACGCCTCGGCCAGGAAGAGCACGTCGGGGTCGGACTGCTTGACCTCCCAGATCAGCCAGTGCCAGAAGTCCAGCGGCTTGGTGTGCGGGTTGTCGACCCGGAACACCCGCACACCGGCGTCCATCCACACCCGCACGACCCGCAGCACCTCGGCGTAGATGCCCTCGGGGTCGTTGTCGAAGTTGACCGGGTAGATGTCCTGGTACTTCTTCGGCGGGTTCTCGGCGTAGGCGATGGTGCCGTCGGGCTTGGTGGTGAACCACTCCGGGTGCTCCTTGACCCACGGGTGGTCGGGCGCGGCCTGCAGCGCGAGGTCCAGCGCCACCTCCATGCCCAGCGCCCGGGTGCGGGTGACGAAGGCGCGGAAGTCCTCCATCGTCCCCAGCTGCGGGTGGACGGCGTCGTGGCCGCCCTCCGCGCTGCCGATGGCCCACGGCGAGCCGACGTCGTCGGGCCCCACCTCGTGCGGGTTGCCCCCGGGGTACTGCGAGGTGTTCGGACCCTTGCGGTTGACCGTGCCGATCGGGTGGATCGGCGGCAGGTAGACCACGTCGAAGCCCATCTCGGCGATGGCCGGCAGCCGCTCCGCGGCGGTCCGGAAGGTCCCGTGGGTGGGCCTGCCATCGACGACCGGCCCCTCCGAGCGGGGGAAGTACTCGTACCAGGAGCCGAACAGCGCGCGGGGCCGGTCGACCCAGACCTCGTGGTCGGCGGTGGGGGTGACCAGCTCGCGGACCGGGTGGGCGTCGAGGTACTGCTGCAGCCCGGACGCCAGCGCCGGGGCGACCCGGTCGTGCAGGGTCAGCGAGGTGTCGCGCAGGCTCGCCGCGGCCTCGCCGAGCCGGCCGCGCCACTCGTCGTCGGCGTCGGCGGCCACCCGCTCGAGCAGCCGGGCGCCCTCCTCCAGGTCGTTGGCCAGCTCCCCGGGACCCTGGCCGGCGTCGATCTTGACCTCGACGGCGTGGTGCCAGGTCGCCAGCGGGTCGCTCCAGGCCTCCACGCGGAAGGTCCAGCGCCCCTCGCGGTCGGGGACGACGGTGGCGATCCAGCGGTCGGGCTCGGCGCCGTAGCGGCGCATGCGCGTGAACGCGCCGCGCGTCCCGTCGGGGGCGGTCCAGACGACGTCGGCGGCGACGGCGTCGTGGCCCTCGCGGAACACGGTGGCCGTGATCGGCAGGTGCTCACCGACCACGGCGCGGGCCGAGAAGGACCCGCAGGACACGACGGGAGCGACATCGGTGATGCCGAGGCGGAGGTCTGGTCGGCGAGTCATCCCGGCCACGCTATCCAGCGCGGGGTCCGCCCACACCTCGGCCTCGGCAGGGGTCCGGGCGGACCGCGGAGGGCCGGAACCGGGAGGGTGGGACGGGGGTGACAACCGCGTCGCCGACCTGTCCCGGTGGTGGCGTCTGGCTAGGCTCCCCGCGTGCGAGCACTGCGTCGGTTCACCGTCCGGGCGGCCCTACCCGAGGCCCTCCTGCCCCTCTCCCAGCTGGTCATGAACCTGCGCTGGTCCTGGCACCCGGAGACCCGTGACCTGTTCGAGGCGCTGGACCCCGACCTGTGGCGGCGCTGCAACAACGACCCGGTCAAGGTCCTCGGCGAGGTCTCCGCCCAGCGGCTGGCGGCGCTGTCCACCGACCGCCGCTTCCTGCGCCGGCTGCAGGACGTCGTCGACGACCTCGAGGACTACCTGTCGGCCGAGCACTGGTACCAGTCGCTGGGGCCCGACGCGCCGCGGAGCATCGCCTACTTCTCCGCCGAGTTCGGCATCACCGAGGTGCTCCCGCAGTACTCCGGCGGCCTGGGCATCCTCGCCGGCGACCACCTCAAGGCCGCCTCCGACCTGGGCGTGCCGCTGATCGGCGTGGGGCTGCTCTACCGCGCCGGCTACTTCGAGCAGGGCCTGTCCGCCGACGGCTGGCAGCTCGAGCACTACCCGTCGCTGGACCCGCACGGCCTGCCGGTCAAGCTGCTGCGCCAGCCCGACGGGTCCGCCGTCGTCATCTCCGTGCCGCTGCCCGAGGGGCGCACGCTGCACGCGCACGTGTGGCGGGCGCAGGTCGGCCGGGTGTCGCTGCTGCTGCTCGACAGCGACATCGAGGAGAACGCCCCGGCCGAGCGCAGCGTCACCGACCGGCTCTACGGCGGCGACGAGGACCACCGGCTGCGGCAGGAGATGCTGCTGGGCATCGGCGGGGTGCGGGCACTGCGCGCCTACTGCCAGCTCACCGGCACCCCGCAGCCGGAGGTGTTCCACGCCAACGAGGGCCACGCCGGCTTCCAGGGCGTGGAGCGGATCCGCGAGCTGACCGAGTCGCACGGGCTGTCGTTCGCCGAGGCGCTGCAGGCGGTCCGCGCCGGCACGGTGTTCACCACGCACACGCCGGTCCCGGCCGGGATCGACCGCTTCCCGCGGGCGCTGATCGAGCGCTACTTCGCCGGCTTCGGCGTCCCGCTCGACCAGCTCATCCCGCTGGGCTCCGAGGACGACCCGGCGAAGTTCAACATGGCGCACATGGGGCTGCGGCTGGGGCAGCGGGCCAACGGCGTCAGCCAGCTGCACGGGCACGTCAGCCGCGGGATGTTCCGCGACCTGTGGCCCGGCTTCGACGAGGCCGACGTCCCGATCGGCTCGATCACCAACGGCGTGCACGCCCCGACCTGGACCGCCCGCGAGCTGGTGGAGCTGGGGACCCAGACCTCCAGCGCCGGCGATCCCGCCGAGAGCCGGGACCAGGCGTCCTTCGACGGCGTCGACCGCATCCCGGCGTCGGAGCTGTGGGCCACCCGCCGGATGCTGCGGGCCCGGCTGGTCGACGAGGTCCGCCGCCGGCTGCGCGACACCGCGCTCTCCCGCGGAGCAGCCGAGGCCGAGGTCGGCTGGACCGACAGCGCCTTCGACCCCGACGTCCTCACCATCGGCTTCGCCCGCCGCGTGCCCTCGTACAAGCGGCTGACCCTCATGCTGCGCGACCCCGCGCGGCTCAAGGCGCTGCTGCTCGACGAGGGCCGGCCGATCCAGCTGGTCATCGCCGGCAAGAGCCACCCGGCCGACGACGGCGGCAAGCAGCTCATCCAGCAGATGGTCAAGTTCGCCGACGACCCCGAGATCCGGCACCGCATCGCGTTCCTGCCGGGCTACGACATCGGGATGGCCCGCTACCTCTACTGGGGCTGCGACGTCTGGCTGAACAACCCGCTGCGCCCGCTGGAGGCCTGCGGCACCTCGGGCATGAAGGCCGCGCTCAACGGCGGGCTCAACCTCTCCATCCGCGACGGGTGGTGGGACGAGTGGTTCGACGGCCAGAACGGCTGGGCGATCCCCACTGCCGACGGCGTCACCGACCACGACCGCCGCGACGAGGTCGAGGCGCGGGCCATCTACGACCTGCTGTCCACCCAGGTGCTGCCGCGCTTCTACGAGACCGACCGCGACGGCATCCCGACCCGCTGGGTGGAGATGGTGCGCCACACCCTGCGCCAGACCGGCCCGAAGGTGCTGGCCACCCGCATGGTCCGCGACTACGTCGAGCACCTGTACGTGCCGGCCGCCGGCTCCGCACGCTCGATGGCCGACGCCGGGTACGCCCCGGCGCGCAGCGAGGCGCAGTGGCGGGCCCGGGTGCTCGAGAGCTGGAACGGCGTGCGGGTGGCGCACGTGGAGGCCACCGGTGCCGGCGACACCCCGGAGATCGGCTCCACGCTGGCGCTGCGGGCCGAGGTGGAGCTCCCGCACCTGACCCCGGCCGACGTCGAGGTGCAGGCCGCCTACGGGCGGGTCGACGACGCCGACGGCTTGCACGAGGTGACCACGGTGCCCATGCGGCACGAGCACACCGACGGCTCCCGGCACTGGTTCACCGCCACGCTGCCGCTGGAGCGCACCGGCGCCTTCGGCTACACGGTCCGGGTGCTGCCGCACTCCGCGCACCTGGCCGACCCCGCGGAGCTCGGCCTGGTGCGCTCGGCGTAGCGGCAGGCTCACCAGTCACGCCGGTCGCAGCGTCCCCACCGGGCGCGGCGACCGGCGTGGCGGTGCTGCCGGGCGACCCACTTCCCGCCGAGGTCACTAGGCTGGCGCGCATGCCCGACCGCTGTGAAGTCCTGCCCGGAGACGCCGTCGTCGCCCGACGCGGCGGGGGACTGCTCTGGGTCGACGCTCCGGGCTCGCCGGCCCTCGTCGCCGCACTGCACGCCTGCCTGGGCGTCTCCGGCCCAGGCGCCGACCGCGTGCTGGCCGCCGTCGCCGCGCAGGTGCCCGCGCTCGGCGGGAGCTCGGCGTCCTTCGCCCTGGTCCTGGTCGACTCCGACGGGGGCTCGGGCACCGGTGTGGCCCTGTGGTCGGGCAAGGGCCAGCCCGCCGTCGACAGCGTCCCGGTCTCGGGCCAGCCCGCCGACGGGTGCACCCTCGCCACCGGGTTCCCGCTCGGGGGGACCCTCTACGTCGGCCCCGGCCAGGCCGCGCCCTCGATGCCGCCCGGCGTCGCCTACGACCTGCACCAGGGCACCGTCCCCGGCTCGGGCGCGCTGCTGCACCTGGCCGCGGTCGCGCACGCCGGCGCCGCCGCCCAGCCCTCCGCCGCCGCGTCGCCGTTCACGGCCGGCTCCGACGCCGGTTTCGCCGGCGGGCCCTCCTACGGCGCCGCCGCGAGTGCTCCCTCCTACGGCTCGGCGGGTTCCTCGGGCGCCGGCTCGAGCCGCGTCGACGAGGGCGAGGAGACGGCGTTCTGGAAGCCCGACACCGCCTCGGCCCCGGTGCTGCGATTCGACGACGGCCTGGTGGTCACCGTCGACGAGGACCTGGTCCTGGGCCGCCGGCCCGACAGCCACGAGCTGGTGACCTCGGGCAACGCCCGCCCGGTGCCGATCGCCGACACGCAGAACGTGCTCTCGTCGGCGCACGCCGCCATCCAGCGCAGCGGCCGCGAGGTCACGCTCACCGACCTCGGCTCGCTCAACGGCACGCACGTCGCCGGGCCGGAGGCCACCGAGTGGACCCAGCTCGAGCCCGGCGTCGCCCACCCGCTCGCCGACGGTGACCGGCTGCTGCTCGGCTGGACGGTCATCACCTACGAGCAGCCCCAGGACTGACGAAGGGCCCTCCTGCCCCCTACTGCTCGCACCCTCGCGGCGGGCCCTGCAGGAGGGCCACGTCCTCCCTCACCGCAGGGCGTCCTCCCTCACGGTGGGACGTGAGGGAGGACACCCGACGATCAGGTCACCTGATCCCGGCGGGACACCCTCAGGGGCGGCGCAGGACCCGCAGCAGCCAGACGCAGCGCGGCGGCACCTCGATGGGCCCGGGCGCGACGACGGCCGGCCGCGGCGGCGTCCCGGTGGCGTACTCGGTGCTCACGACGAGCTCGTAGCCGTCGGCCCACGGCGCCCCGGGCAGGTGCACGGTCACCGGGTCGGGCCCGGCGTGCAGCTGCACGAGGTAGGAGTCGTCGACCACCGGCCGCCCGCGCTCGTCGCGGTGCCGGATCGCGCGGCCGTCGAGGTACATGCCGACCGTCTGCAGGCCGGCGTCGAACCAGTCCGCCGTGGTCAGCTGCCCGCCGGCGGGCGCGAACCAGGCCACGTCCCGCGTGCCGCCGGTGGCCGGGATCTCGTGCCCCTCGAAGAAGGCCTCCTGGCGCAGCACCGGTGAGTCGCGGCGCACCCGCACCAGCCGGCGGACGAAGTCCAGCAGGTCCCCGTCGACGCCGTCCCAGTCGATCCAGGAGACCTCGTTGTCCTGGCAGTAGGCGTTGTTGTTGCCACCCTGGCTGCGGCCGAGCTCGTCGCCCGCGGTCAGCATCGGGACGCCGGTGGACAGCAGCAGCGTGGCCAGGTGGTTGCGCACCTGGCGGGCCCGCAGCGTCTGCACCGCGGGGTCCTCGGTGGGCCCCTCGACGCCGCAGTTCCAGTTGCGGTTGTGGCTCTCGCCGTCCCGGTTGTCCTCGCCGTTGGCCTCGTTGCGCTTGCGCTCGTAGGTGACCAGGTCGGCGAGGGTGAACCCGTCGTGGGCGGTGACGAAGTTGATGCTGGCGAACGGGCGCCGGCCGTCGGAGCGGTACAGGTCCGAGGAGCCGGTCAGCCGGTAGGCCAGGTCGCGGACGCCGACGTGCGCGCCGGACCAGACGTCGCGCACGGTGTCGCGGTACCGCCCGTTCCACTCGGTCCACAGCGGCGGGAAGTTGCCCACCTGGTAGCCGCCCTCGCCGATGTCCCACGGCTCGGCGATCAGCTTGACCTGGCTGACCACCGGGTCCTGGTGGACGACGTCGAAGAACGCCGAGAGCCGGTCGACGTCGTGCATCGAGCGGGCGAGCGCCGCGGCGAGGTCGAAGCGGAAGCCGTCGACGTGCATCTCGGTGACCCAGTACCGCAGCGAGTCCATGAGCATCGCCAGCACCTGCGGCCGGCGGACGTCGAGGGTGTTCCCGCAGCCGGTGTAGTCGGTGTAGCGGGCCGGGTTGGCGCCGTCGAGCCGGTAGTAGCCGGGGTTGTCGATGCCCCGCAGCGACAGCGTCGGGCCGGTGGCGTCGCCCTCGGCGGTGTGGTTGTAGACGACGTCGAGGACGACCTCGATCCCGGCCTGGTGCAGCGCCTTCACCATCGCCTTGAACTCGGTGACCTGCGCTCCGCCCGAGCCCGCCGAGCTGTAGGCGGCGTGCGGGGCGAAGTAGGCGAGGGAGTTGTAGCCCCAGTAGTTGGTCAGCCCGCGGCGCAGCAGGTGCGGCTCGCTGACGAAGTGGTGCACCGGCAGCAGTTCCACGGCGGTGACGCCGAGCGACTGCAGGTGCGCGACGAACGCCGGGTGGGCCAGGCCCGCGTAGGTGCCGCGCAGCGCCGGCGGGACCTCGGGGTGGCGCATGGTCGCGCCCTTGACGTGCACCTCGTAGATGACGGTGTCCGACCACGGGGTGTTCGGCCGCCGGTCGCCGTCCCACGGGAAGGAGTCGTGGACGACGACGCCGCGCGGCACGAACGGCGCGGAGTCGCGGCTGTCCGGGGTGCCGGCGTCGACGCCGTCGGCGCGGTGGCCGTACAGCGCCGGGTCGAGGGTCAGCTCGCCGTCGACGGCGCGGGTGTAGGGGTCCAGCAGCAGCTTGGCGGGGTTCCACCGCGCGCCGGCGCCGGGGTGGTAGGGGCCGTGCACCCGGTAGCCGTAGCGCTGGCCGGGGGCGACGCCGGGCAGCCGGCCGTGCCACACCTGGTGGGTGGTCTCCTGCAGCCGGTGGCGGTGCTCGGTGCCGTCGGGGTCGAACAGGCACAGGTCGACGGCGGTGGCGCCGGCCGACCACACCGCGAAGTTGGTGCCGGTGCCGTCCCAGTGCGCGCCGAGGGGCGCGGGGGAGCCCGGCCACACGGCGGCGTCCTCGGGATTCCTCACCCGGCGATACTGCACGGTCCGCCTGTCGGGCGGAGGGATCAGGGGAGTTGGTTGGATGGGGTCGTGTCGAGCAGCGCCGCGTCCCCCGGGCCCGCCGGAGCCGAGTCCGTCGTCGAGATGCGGGGGGTGGACGTCGTCCGCGGGGGCTCGTACCTGCTGCGCGGGATCGACTGGACCGTCCTGCCCGACCAGCGCTGGGTGGTCCTCGGGCCCAACGGCGCGGGCAAGACCACGCTGCTGCAGCTCGCCGGCGCGCACATGCACCCAACCCGCGGCGAGGTGCGGCTGCTCGGGGAGACGATGGGCGCGGTCGACGTCTTCGAGCTGCGCCCGCGGATCGGGCTGACCAGCGCCGCGCTCGCCCAGCGGATCGAGCCGGGGGAGCGCACCGGCGACGTCGTCCTGTCGGCCGGGTACGCCGTCGTCGGGCGGGGCCGGGAGCGCTACGACATCCACGACCTCAGCCGGGCGGCGCTGCTCATGCAGCAGTGGGGGGTGCAGGCGATCGCCCACCGCCCGTTCGGCACGCTCAGCGAGGGGGAGCGCAAGCGGACGCAGATCGCCCGCGCGCTCATGCCCGACCCGGAGCTGCTGCTGCTCGACGAGCCCGGTGCCGGCCTCGACCTCGGCGGCCGGGAGGACCTCGTCAGCCGGCTGTCCGACCTGGCCCGCTACCTCTACGCCCCGGCGCAGGTGCTGGTCACCCACCACGTCGAGGAGATCCCGCCGGGCTACACCCACGCGCTGCTGCTGCGCGAGGGCGCGCTGGTCGCCTCCGGCCCGCTGGCGCAGGTGATCACCGGCGCGGCGCTGTCGCAGACCTTCGGGCTGCCGTTGCGGCTCGAGCGCTCCGACGGCCGGTTCACCGCCCGCCGCGGCCCGGCCGCTGGCTAGGGTGCCCGGCATGGCAGCAGCACCCCGGTCCGTGACCCTGTCGGTGGACGACGGCGTCGGCACGATCCGCCTCGACCGCCCGAAGATGAACGCGATCGACGAGCAGCTCTACACCGAGGTGCGGACCGCGGCCCTCGAGGCCGGCGAGCGGGCCGACGTGCGCGCCGTCGTCCTCTACGGCGGCGAGCGGGTGTTCGCCGCCGGCGCCGACATCAAGGCCATGTCGCAGCTCGACGGCCGGTCGATGGTGGCCTGGGGCCGCGAGCTGACCAACAGCTTCACCACGGTCGCCCGCATCCCCAAGCCGGTCATCGCCGCGATCACCGGCTACGCCCTGGGCGGTGGCTACGAGCTCGCGCTGTGCGCGGACTTCCGGGTCATGGGCGCGGGCGCGAAGGTCGGGCAGCCGGAGATCCTGCTCGGCGTCATCCCCGGGGCCGGCGGCACCCAGCGGCTCGCCCGCCTGGTCGGCCCGGCGAAGGCCAAGGACCTGGTGTTCACCGGCCGGCACGTGGGCGCGGAGGAGGCCCTGGAGCTGGGCCTGGCCGACGCGGTCGTCCCCGACGCCGAGGTGTACGAGACGGCGGTGGCGATGGCGCGCAAGTTCGCCGCGGGCCCGCCGCTGGCGCTGGCCGCGGCCAAGCGCGCGGTCGACGAGGGGCTCGACCTGCCGCTGCAGGGCGGGCTCGAGCTGGAGAGCCGGCTGTTCGCCGAGCTGTTCGACACCGAGGACCAGAAGGCCGGCATGCGCTCCTTCCTCGAGCAGGGCCCCGGGAAGGCGACGTTCAGCGGGCGCTGACCGTGACGGGCAGTCCGGACCGGACCCGCGGCGCCGCCCTGGGCCTGGCCGGCGTGACGAGCGCCCCGGCCCTCGACGGGGTCGACCTCGACGTCGCCGCCGGTGAGCTGGTCGCCCTGCTCGACCCCGCCGGCACGCACGGGCGGGCGGTGCTCGACGTCGTCGCCGGGGTCGCGCGGCCGGACGCGGGGCAGGTGGTCCTCGCCGGCCGGGACGTGACCGGGACGCCCACGGCCGAGCGCGCGGTCGCTCGGGTCACGGCCGACCCCGGCCCCGCGCGGTTCCGCACCGTCGCCGCCTCCGCCGTGCCGCGCCGGGGCGCCGACGCGGAGCCGGCGGGGCGGGCCGCCGGGCTGCTCGACCTCGTCGGGCTCGCGGGGCGCGCCGGTGAGCGGGTGCGCCGGCTGTCCCCGCCCGACCGGCTGCGCCTGGCCCTCGTGCGGGCCCTCACCGGCGACCCGCAGGTGCTGCTGCTCGACGAGCCGTTCGCCCGCTGCGGCGGCGTCACCCAGCGGGCGCTGCGGGAGGAGCTCCGCCGGCTGCAGCTCCGCGCGGGCGTGACGACCCTGCTCGCCACCTCCGACGCGGCCGAGGCGCTGGCCGTCGCCGACCGCGTCGCCGTGCTGCGCGACGGCCGCGTGGAGCAGGTGGGCACCCCCGACGAGCTCTACCAGCGGCCGGCGACGGTGTTCGTGGCCGAGTCGGCCGGCACGGTGAACCGCATCCCGGCCGTGCTCGGCGACGGCGACGTCGAGTTCCTCGGCGTCCGCCGGGAGGTCCTGGGCGCGCCGCCACCGCCGGGTCCGGCGACCGCGCTGGTGCGGCCGGAGGCGCTGGAGGTGAGCGCCGACCGGCGGGGCGCGGGCCGGGTCGTCACCCGGACCTTCACCGGGGTCACCTCCCGGCTGGCGGTGGCGCTGCCCGACGGTCTCGAGGTGCAGGCCGACGTCCCGAGCGCGACCAGCCGGGACCTGCTCCCGGGGACGCCGGTGACCGTGACGCCGGCGGAGCACCCGGTGCTGGTCACGGTGCGGTCGCCGGACTGACCGCCGGGGTGCACGAGGATGGGCCGGTGACCAGCCCCGACCTCCTCGACGTCGACCGTTCCGACCCCGCCGGGCGGGCCTGGGTGGACCGCGCCGTGGCCGTCGTCGAGGCCGACGCGCTGCGCAGCGCCGACACCCACCTGCTGGTCTACCCGCTGCCGCCGGCGTGGGGCGTCGAGCTCTACCTCAAGGACGAGTCCACGCACCCGACCGGCAGCCTCAAGCACCGGCTGGCCCGCTCGCTGTTCCTGCACGCGCTGTGCTCGGGCTGGATCACCGAGGGCAGCACCGTCGTCGAGGCCTCGAGCGGGTCGACGGCAGTGAGCGAGGCGTACTTCGCGCGGATGCTGGGCCTGCCGTTCGTGGCGGTCATGCCGGCCTCGACCAGCCCGGAGAAGGTGGCGCTCATCGAGTTCCACGGCGGCCGGTGCCACTTCGTCGAGCGGGCGCCGGAGATGTACGACGAGGCCCGCCGGCTGGCCGCCGAGTGCGGCGGCCACTACCTCGACCAGTTCACCCACGCCGAGCGGGCCACCGACTGGCGGGGCAACAACACCATCGCCGAGTCGGTGTTCGAGCAGCTGGCCCTCGAGCGCCACCCCGTCCCCGAGTGGGTCGTCGTCGGCGCCGGGACCGGCGGCACCAGCGCCACCTTCGGCCGCTACCTGCGCTACCGCCGGCACCGCACCCGGCTGGCCGTCGTCGACCCGGAGAACTCCGCCTTCTTCCCCGGTTGGGTGGACGACGAGCCCGCGTGGACCACCGGCTCGCCCTCGCGGATCGAGGGCATCGGCCGGCCGCGGGTGGAGCCCTCGTTCCTCCCCACGGTGGTCGACCGGATGATCCGCGTCCCCGACGCCGCGTCGCTGGCCGCGGTCCGCCACCTGGAGCGGGCGACCGGACGGCGGGCCGGCGGCTCCACCGGCACCAACCTGTGGGGGGCGTTCCGGCTGGTGGCCGAGATGGTGGCCGCCGGGCGCACCGGCAGCGTCGTCACGCTGCTCTGCGACGGCGGCGAGCGGTACGCGCACACCTACCACTCCGACGCCTGGGTGGCCGCCCAGGGACTCGACCTCGCCCCCCACACCGAGGTGCTCGAGGAGTTCTCCGCGACCGGCCGGTGGACCGGGTGACCGGGGTCACCGGCACCCCGGCACGCCGCCCCGTTACCCGGCAGTAGCCTCCACTATCGGAGCCAGGCGGGCCCACGTGCCCGCGTCCCCCCAAGACCGATCGCGGAGGTAGGTCTGGCGATGAACATCGTCGTTCTGGTCAAGCAGGTACCCGACTCCGGCACCCAGCGCTCGCTGGACCCGTCGGACAACACCGTCGCCCGCGCCACCGCGGACAACGTCATCAACGAGATCGACGAGTACGCCATCGAGGAGGCCCTCCAGGTCAAGGAGGCCCAGGGCGGCGAGGTCACCATCCTGACCGTCGGCCCGGCCTCGGCCACCGACGCGATCCGCAAGGCGCTGTCGATGGGCGCGGACAAGGCCGTGCACGTCGTCGACGACGCCATCCACGGCTCGTGCGCCATCCAGACCTCCGGCATCCTCGCCGCGGCGCTGCAGCAGCTGGACTACGACCTGGTCCTGACCGGCGCCACGTCCACCGACGGCCAGGTCGCGGTCATGCCCGCGCTGCTGTCGGAGCGGCTGGGCATCCCGCAGCTGTCGGGCGCGCAGAAGCTCACCGTCGAGGGCTCCACGGTCAAGGTGGAGCGGCAGACCGACGGCGGCTTCTGGGCGCTGGAGGCTCCGCTGCCGGCCATCGTGTCCACCTGGGACACCATCAACGAGCCGCGCTACCCCTCGTTCAAGGGGATCATGGCCGCGAAGAAGAAGCCGGTCGAGACCAAGTCGCTGGCCGACCTGGGCATCGACCCCTCCACCGTGGGCCTGGCCACCGCCACCAGCGCCGTCGTCGACTTCTCCGGCCGCCCGCCCAAGGGCGAGGGCGTCAAGGTCACCGACGAGGGCGACGGCGCGGAGAAGCTCGTGGGCTTCCTGGCCGAGCAGAAGCTCGTCTGACCCGGCCCGGATCGCAGCGAAGAGGAGACTGAACACCCATGGCAGAGGTCCTGGTCCTCGTCGAGCTGAACCCGGCCGACGGCACCGTCCGCAAGACGACCCTGGAGGCGCTCACCGCCGCCCGCGCGCTCGGTGAGGTCTCGGCGGTCGTCGCCGGGGGCCCCGGGGTCGCCGCCGGCGCCCGCGATCAGCTCGCCGAGTACGGCGCGGCGAAGGTCTACGCCGCCGAGTCCCCCGAGATCGACGAGTACCTCGTCGCGCCCAAGGCCGAGGTGCTCGCGCAGCTGGTGCAGCAGGTGTCGCCGGCCGCCGTCGTCATCCCCTCCTCCCCGGAGGGCCGGGAGGTCGCCGGACGGCTGGCGCTCAAGACCGGCAGCGGCTTCCTCACCGACGTCACCGAGATCGCACCCGACGGCACCGCCACCCAGGTGATCTTCGCCGGCGGGCAGATCGTGCACTCGAAGGTGACGGTCGGCACGCCGATCTACACCCTGCGCGGCAACTCGGTCGCCCCCGAGCCGTCCCCCGCCGCCGGCGAGACGGTCCCGGTCGAGGTCTCGATCTCCGAGCAGGCCAAGCAGACCCGGGTGGTCGACCGGGTCGTCGAGCAGAAGAGCAACCGGCCCGAGCTGACCGAGGCCGCGATCGTGGTCTCCGGTGGCCGCGGGGTCGGCAGCGCGGACAACTTCGCGCTGATCGAGGCCCTGGCCGACTCCCTCGGCGGCGCCGTCGGTGCCTCGCGGGCCGCGGTCGACTCCGGCTTCTACCCGCACAGCTTCCAGGTCGGGCAGACCGGCAAGACCGTCTCGCCGCAGCTCTACATCGCCGTCGGCATCTCCGGTGCCATCCAGCACCGCGCCGGCATGCAGACCAGCAAGACGATCGTGGCCGTCAACAAGGACCCCGAGGCCCCGATCTTCGAGCTGGCCGACTTCGGTGTCGTCGGTGACCTGTTCCAGGTCGCCCCCAAGGCAACCGAGCTGATCAAGGCCCGCCGGTAGCAGCACCAGCACGTCGAGCGCCGGCCCCGCGGGGCCGGC